>CAIUZX010000254.1 GCA_903903715.1 uncultured Caulobacterales bacterium | reverse complement strand
TCGTAGATCTTGGTCTTCGCAGCGTCTTCGCCGAAGGCGCCGACCGCGCCGTCCGCCCGGTTGGCGCAGGCGAGTTCAACGACGTCGGTATTGCCCGCCATCGTGCCGATCAGGCGGTACTTGTTCACGTCGCAGACGAAGCCAGCCTTTTTCGCGAGGCTCGAGTAGATCTTGCTTTCCTGCGTTTCCGCCTTGCTGGTGTCGACCAGCTTGCAGCCGCCGAGGAAGCTGGCCGCCAGCGAGCAGTCGACCTGCTGGCCGATCGCGCCGGTCTGGTTATTCACGGTGAACATGTAGCCGGAGTCGGCGCCGCAGGCGGCTTCATAGCCGTCAAAGCCGGAAGCGGTGGTGCCGACGAAGCGGATGTCCGTGATCGCGCAGGGCTTCTTTACGCCGACGGCCAGGGACTTGGCGTAGGTCTTGGCGGCGTCGACCGTGGTCAGGCTGCAGGCGAGCTTGGTTTCCACCATGCCGAGGCAGGGATTGGCGATCGCCGGCTTACCGGGTTCCCGCTGGATGATGTAGCCTTCGCCCGGCTTGCAGGACGCTTCATAGAAGCTGATGCCGGCGCCGGTCTGGCCCAGATACTTGGCGTCAGCGACCTTGCAGGTGCGGCCCGCTTCGGCGATCACCGGGTTCAGCGACGCCTTCGGGTCGGCGTTTTCCGGCAAGTGGCAGGTGAGCACCGGGCTCGACGCCGAGGCGATGCAGTCCTGGACCATGGCCTTGGGCTTCATGGTCAGCATCGAATAGCCGCCGCCTTCTTTGCAGGCGACTTCGTACCCGTTCACAGTGGTCGGCTTGGCGTCCTTCACCTTCGGATCGGCCGGCAGGGTCAGAGCGCCGATGAAACGCGCGTTGGTGATCGTGCAAGCCACGCCGGCTTCGGTCAGCACAGCAGGGGCTTCCTTCATGCCCTTGTCGATATCGGCCTTGGTGATCTTGAGCGCCTCAGGCGCAGGAGCGGCCTGCGCTCCGGCGGGAGCAAGCCCTGCGACGAGCACTGCGGCGAGAGCCGCGCAAAAGCGTTTCATGATGGAGGTCTCCTTCGCGGCGGACGATACGTACTTGAGCGCTTGCTCTTAAGACGCTTGGCAGACCAATGGTCAAGCCTACACTGATGGCGTTATTTTGGCGCACGGACGCCTCCCGGCGCAAGCCGTGTTTACATCGAGAGGGATGGGATGAGCGAAGACATCGAACAGGAGGAGCGTCGCCCGATCCTGACCTATCCCTTCGAGACGGTTCCGGAGACGGGAACCGGGGACGCCGTCGAGGTCGCGCCCGGCGTCCTGTGGCTGCGCATGCCCCTGGGCGGCTCGCTGAAATTCATCAATGTCTGGGCGATCCGGGACGGCGAGGGCTACGCCATTGTCGATACGGGCATCCAGACCAAGGAGACGTCGAGCGCCTGGCGCGCCGCCTTTACCGGCGCCATGCAGGGTCTTCCGGTGACCCGCGTCATCGTCACACATCTGCACCCGGACCATGTAGGCATGGCCGGCTGGCTGGCGAGGAAGTTTGACGCGCGGCTTTGGATGACTCGGCTCGAGTACATCAGTTGCCGCATGCTGGCCGCCGACACGGGACGCGAGGCGCCCGAGGACGGCGTGCGCTTCTATCGCGCCGCAGGCTGGGGCGAGGAGGGGATCGAGACCTACCGCGCCCGCTTCGGCGGCTTCGGCAAGGGCATCTATCCCCTGCCGGACAGCTATCAGCGCATGAGCGATGGCGATGTGATTCGCATCGGCGACCACGACTGGCGCGTGATCGTCGGCTGCGGCCATTCGCCGGAGCACGCCTGTCTGTACTCCGAGGCGCTGAATGTGATGATCTCCGGCGATCAGGTGCTGCCGCGGATCTCCTCGAACGTCTCGGTGTTCCCGACCGAGCCGAACGCCGACCCGATGGATGACTGGCTGACGTCCCTCGCCAAGGTGAAGCGCGAAGTTCCGGAAGGCGTCCTGGTTCTGCCGGCGCACAACGATCCGTTCCACGGGCTGCACATCCGCATCGACCATCTGATTCGGGGTCATGAGCGCTCTTTGATCCGGTTGGAGCGGGCCTTGTCCGAGCCAAGGCGCGCCATCGACGTCTTCTCCGCCTTGTTCGCCCGACCGATCGGTCCAGACGTAATGGGTATGGCGACGGGGGAGAGTCTGGCGCACATCAACTGCCTGCGTCACCGCGGGCGGATCACGATGGAGACGGATGCTCAAGGTGTCGCCTGGTACAGAACCGTTCCGGGTGTTTGACCTTGCCCCTGAACGCCACATAAGCTTGTTGCACAGCCGGAGGATCTCATGACGGATCGGATCGTTTCGAAATTCGGCGCCTTCACTTCAGCGAGCGAGGTGGCCGCGGGCCACGACCTGACCGGCGTCACGGCGATCGTGACCGGCGGGGCGTCCGGTATCGGCTTCGAGACCGCCAAGGCCCTGAGCGCGCAGGGGTGCCAGGTTGTCTTGGCCGTGCGCAGGCCGGATCAAGGCCTCGCCGCCGCGGACAAGATCGCCAAGTCGTCGCGCGGGCCGAAGCCGCGGGTCGAGGGCCTGGACCTCGCCAACCTCGCCTCCATTCGCGCCTTCGCCGGCCGCTGGGCGCGTACGCCCCTGCACCTGCTCATCCACAACGCAGGCGTGATGGCTTGCCCCCAGGCCTACACGGGCGACGGTTTCGAGACCCAGTTCGGGACCAACCATCTTGGCCACTTCCTCCTGGCGCATCAGCTGACCCCCGCCCTGATGGACGGCGCGCAGGCGCAGGGGCGGTCCACCCGGGTGGTGGCGCTGTCGTCGGTGGCGCACCGCCGGGCCGGGATCGACTTCGACGACCCACACTTCCGCAGCCGACCCTATGACAAGTGGAGCGCCTATGGTCAGTCCAAGACCGCCAACGCCCTGTTCGCGGTCGGTCTGCATCACCGGTTCCGCCGCCACGGGATCAGCGCCAACGCCGTGATGCCCGGCGGGATCATGACCCCTCTTCAGCGCCACCTGCCGCGGGAGGAGATGATCGCCATGGGCTGGATGGACGAGCAGGGAAATCTGGCGACCGGCTTCAAGACGCCGGAACAAGGGGCCTCCACCACCGTCTGGGCCGCCCTCGGCGCGGAGCTCGAAGGGGTCGGCGGGCTCTATCTTGAGGACTGCGCGCAGGCGCTGCCCGCCGCCGCCGCGCCCCGCGCCCGGGGCGTTGAGACTTACGCGCTCGATCCCGAACTCGCGGACCGGCTGTGGACCCTGTCCGTCGCTGCGGTGGGAGCTTGAAGTCCCCGTGATCGTCGCCACACGACCTGCAAGGCGGGGTGAGGCTGGCCTCGTGGTCGGCTTCATCGCCGCCCTCGCCGCGTATGAAGAGCTCAGCCACGAGATGGAGGCGACGGAGGCGCAAGTGGACGCGGCGCTTTTCAGCGACGCTCCGAAGGCCTTCTGCGATATCGCCGAGTTGGACGGAAAGCCGGTGGGCTTCGCCCTTTGGTTCTACAATTTCTCCACCTTCGTCGGCCGCCATGGGATCTATCTCGAGGACCTGTTCGTGATCCCGGAGGCGAGGGGATCGGGGGCGGGCAAGGCGCTGCTCTCAGGGCTCGCCCGCCGCTGCGTTGATGAGGGGCTGGGACGGCTCGAGTGGTCCGTCCTCGACTGGAACGCGCCGGCCATCGGCTTCTATGACAGCCTGGGCGCCGACGCGATGGATGGCTGGACCACCCGTCGCCTGCACGGCGAGGCGCTGGCGAAGCTTGCGGGTCAGGGGTGAAGATCCGCGCCTTTTCGCCGGCAGATCAGTCGACGGTCATCGCCCTTTGGGAAGCGTGTGGACTGACGCGGCCCTGGAATGATCCCGCCAAGGACATCGCCCGGAAACGGACGATGCAGGCCGACGGCTTTCTTGTGGGAGAGCTTGGGGGCGAGGTGATCGCGTCGGCGATGTTCGGTTATGACGGGCACCGGGGCTGGGTGAACTATCTCGCCGTGTCGCCGGACAAGCGCGGGCGGGGCTACGGCGGGCAATTGATGGCGCACGGCGAAGCGTGGCTCATGACCAAGGGCTGCCCGAAGTTGAATCTGCAGGTGCGCCGGGGCAATGCGGACGTCCTGAAGTTCTACGCAAAGCTCGGCTATGGCGACGATGAGGTCGTCAGCCTCGGAAAACGCTTGATTTCCGACAGTTGACGTAGCGGAGGGCGACCGCTTTTCGCCTTCCCCTTTGTGTTCGGGCGCATTAGCTTTCATCTAAACGCTGCTCACAAGGGCTGAAGTCTCATGTTCCTGCGCTTTTTCTCGGAGCTGCGCGACGCCAAGATCCCGGTGTCGCTGCGCGAATACCTGACGCTGATGGAAGCGATGGATCAGCAGGTCATCGGCCTCGACGTCGATGACTTCTACTATCTGTCCCGCACGGCCCTCGTTAAGGACGAGCGCAACCTGGACAAGTTCGACCGGGTCTTCGCCCATATCTTCAAGGGCTTTGAAAAGGTGGATGAAAGTCTCACCTCGGAAATCCCGGCCGACTGGCTCAAAGCCCTGACCGAAAAGTTCCTCACCGACGAGGAAAAGGCGCAGATCGAGGCGCTGGGCGGCTTTGAAAAGCTCATGGAAACGCTGAAGGAGCGCCTGAAAGAGCAGAAGGAGCGGCACGAGGGCGGGAACAAGTGGATCGGAACGGGGGGCACCTCGCCCTTCGGCGCCAACGGCTACAATCCCGAGGGCGTGCGGATCGGCCAGGACAAGGGCCGGCACGGGAAGGCCGTGAAGGTCTGGGACAAGCGCGAATTCAAGAATCTCGACGACACGGTCGAGCTCGGCACCCGCAACATCAAGGTCGC
>CAIUZX010000253.1 GCA_903903715.1 uncultured Caulobacterales bacterium | reverse complement strand
GATCAGGCGCGAAAGTACGAGGTGGTCAAGCCGTTCGAAGGCGTGATGCCGAACCTCGAACGCCGCTGGCGCGAGACGGACTCCGCCTGGGTTCGAGAAGAGCTTGGTCGCTATCAGTCCGATACGCCATGCGAAACCTGCCACGGTCAGCGCCTGAAGCCGGAGGCCCTCGCGGTCAAGGTCGGCGCACGGTCAATCGCTGACGTTTCGCGTCTGTCGATCAAGGACGCCCGCAGCTGGTTCACGGCCATCGAAGGGGAGCTGACGCCGAAACAGCTTGAGATCGCACGACGAATCTTAAAAGAAATCAATGATCGCCTGAAGTTTCTGAATGACGTCGGCCTCGACTACCTCAACCTCGGCCGCTCATCCGGCAGCCTGTCCGGCGGGGAGAGCCAGCGGATCCGTCTCGCCTCCCAGATCGGGTCGGGCCTGACCGGGGTCCTCTACGTTCTGGACGAACCGTCCATCGGTCTGCACCAGCGCGACAACACCCGACTGATCACGTCGCTGAAGGGGCTGCGGGATCTCGGCAACTCGGTCCTCGTCGTCGAGCATGACGAAGAAGCGATCATGACGGCGGACTATGTGATCGACATGGGCCCCCTCGCAGGCGTCCACGGCGGCGCCGTGGTGGCGCAAGGCACGCCGGAAGACGTCATGGCCGAACCCGCCAGCCTGACCGGACAATACCTGACGGGCGCGAGAGACATCCCGATCCCGGAAAAGCGACGTAAGCCGGCGCCAAAGAAGATGATCCGCATCTCAGGCGCGAGCGGCAACAATCTGAAGTCCGTGACCGGCGAAATCCCTGTCGGACTGTTCACCTGCATCACCGGCGTCTCCGGCGGCGGCAAGTCCACCTTCACCATCGAGACCCTGTACAAGGCCGCTGCGCGGCGGCTGAACAACGCCTCCGGCGCGCCTGCGCCGCACGACCGAATCGAGGGCCTCGAACACTTCGACAAGGTGATCGACATCGATCAAAGCCCCATCGGTCGCACGCCGAGATCCAACCCCGCGACCTATACCGGCGCCTTCGGACCGATCCGCGACTGGTTCGCAGGTCTCCCCGAAGCCAAGGTGCGCGGCTATGGTCCGGGCCGGTTCTCGTTCAACGTCAAGGGCGGGCGCTGCGAGGCCTGCCAGGGCGACGGCGTGATCAAGATCGAGATGCACTTCCTGCCGGACGTCTATGTCACCTGCGATGTCTGCAAGGGAAAGCGCTACAATCGCGAGACGCTGGACATCCTATTCCGGGGCAAGTCGATCTCCGACGTACTCGACCTGACCGTCGACGAGGCGGCGGACGTGTTCAAGGCTGTGCCGCCCATCCGGGACAAGATGGCGACGCTCAAGCGAGTGGGTCTTGGCTATTTGAAGGTCGGGCAGCAGGCGACGACCCTCTCGGGGGGCGAGGCGCAGCGGGTCAAGCTGTCGAAGGAGCTGTCCAGACGCGCGACCGGGCGGACACTCTACATTCTCGACGAGCCGACCACAGGGCTGCACTTTGAAGATGTCCGAAAGCTGCTCGAAGTGCTGCATGAGCTGGTGGATCAGGGCAACACTGTCGTGGTGATCGAGCACAATCTGGATGTGGTGAAGACCGCCGACTGGCTGCTCGACTTCGGGCCGGAAGGCGGCGACGGCGGCGGCCTGATCGTCTCAAAGGGCACGCCCGAGCAGGTTGCGGCGGATGCCGAAAGCTGGACAGGACGTTATCTCGCCGAAGTGCTTGCGCGCCACGAAACCCGCCGCCAGGCGCGTATCGCCGGGCTGGGCCGGCGAACAGGTTGAACGCACGTTCTAGTGGTCCGATTCCGACATTTGCATCCCTGATATACCGACCGCCGAGCAAATGTCGGAATCATAAGGACCACTAGAAAGCCTATTGATTCTAGTGGATTTTTCGAATTTGACATTCGAAACTCCGCCGAGTGTCAACTGGAACTCGAATGTCAAATTCAATCCACTAGCTAGACGCGATCCACCGCGCGCGGGGCGAACAGGCGGCTGGCGACCGCGCCTGGGGCCGTGACGATGATGGCGATCAACTCACCGACGCCCGCCATCCATGCCGCCGAAACCAGCGCGCCCCAGGACGCCCAGTTAGACGCCGCCTTGGCGTCAATCGCCTCTGTGGACGCTCCGATGACCAGCCCCAGAACATAGACAAGCACCGCCAACCCGCCGGCCATCAGGTAAGCGCCCGCGAGCGGCAGGGTGCGCCCCTCGGTCGCGGTCCAGGACTCGCGAATGGCGAAGCGCCCAAGGGCGAAGGTCAGGGCCGGCGCCAAGGACAGCCTCAATGCCACATAAAGGCCAAGGCAGAAGACGCCTGAACTGTAGAACGCCTGCAAAAGAGCGCCCACAGGTCCGGCCGAAACCGTGACCGTCGCGATGACATCACCGAACGCCAATGCGACCGTCAGCGCTACAAAGGTCGCCATGATGGCCAAGGCGTTGAGCGCGAAAAGTCGCAACTCATCGAGACCGACGCCCAGCTGAAACCGGCCCGTCCCCTTCGGCCCCAAAATGGTCCGGAAGCAGGCTGCCGCCAGGACCGACTGAAGGGCGAGATCGACGGGCGCGAGCGCCAGGAACATCTGCGTCAACGGCGCAGCCTTGGCGGACAATTCGGCCAGGTTGTGGACATTTTTGATCGCCGCCAGGAAGCCCGTTAGTTGATCACCGGCAAAGCGGTTGATCAGCAGGAGCACCAGCAAGGCGTATGCGGCTCGGATACACGCCCAGACCGCGACTGATCTTGGATTTTCACGCGTCAGGCGAAAACCTTCTAGGGCGACATCTGTGGCGGGAAACACGTTCAACAAGGAAAATCCCGAACCATCATCGCCGCCACCGGGCGCCTTCTGCGGCGTATGCCGCCAGCGGGGTATCAGTAACGCATGGCGACAGCGTCGGCCAGCAGAACCCGTCGCTGGCTTTGCGACAGGTCGCCAGTTCCATTTCGCCGCAACCCGGCCTGACTTCAGAGGCCAAATCGGTTCCCTGCGATCACGGAGTTCGCAGCGCCAGAAAAATGTGCCCGGCGGCGGCTTTGTACAGCGTTATGGCGAGGACCTGAGCGGCTATGACCGGCGGCAGGGCGACCAGAAGCACAGGCCAGGCCTGGGGGAAGAGCTCGAGCGAGAGCCCGTGAGCGGCGTACGCCGCCTGCGCGCCCGTCATACTGAAGACCGCCAGACCCAGGCCACCCGCCAGAACAATCATCAAGGCGCCGACGATCACGGAGAAGAGCCAAGACAGGATAAAAGCGAAGAAGATGCGCCAAAAATGCCCCCGCGTGACTCGCCAGGATTCAAAGATTCTCAGCGTGCCTGCGTCAAAGGTCATCACAGGCGCCAGGGACAGTCTGACCGCCGTATAGATCATGCCCAGGAACGCAAGAAGGCCTGCGACAGTCAGGCTGATGATCGTCAGGGCCTGCGCGCCATCTCCCCTCTGCTCGGTCGCGATCAAGGTGACCCCGACGGTGGTTATCCCGAACGCCAGCAGCAGCACGACGCCGCCGATCAGCAAACTCGACAGAACCAGATTGGTGAGAAGTTGCATGGCTTCATCGCCCGAGAAACGGACATATCCACCCGCCGAAGCTTCCGGCCGCAGCAACTGTCGATATACGGCTGCGCCAAGCACGGCTTGCAGCGCGAGGCCTGCGGGCGTACCGAAATTCTGCAGCGCCCGCGCCTTCTGCATGAGCGGCTTGGCGACCTCCGCTGGACTGCCCATCCCGAAAGTCGACGCCAAGCTCGGCAGATCGGGCGCCAGCACCAGATAGCCGAGCCCGAAACACACAGCGCACACCAGAGTGTAAACGCCCATCCAGGTCAGGAACGCGAGCGGACGGCGTCCCAGCACGCGAAAGCCTTCCATGGCGGCGTCTGACGACGAGAACGGCGCGCCGCTCACTCCGAATGTCCCGCTGGTCCAACCGGTTCGAGAACGGGCTTGGGCGGCGAGGACAGTTCGTGTTCGTTCAACGCCCCGGCCAGGGCAGGATCATTGGCTGGTCGTTGAGGGTCCAGTTCCGCCCAGGCCATGTCGAACGGACGCGGCGCGGCGAAGGCCAGAACCTGCACCGGAGGCGGCGCCTCTTCTGCGGAAGGAGCCACCGCAACCGGCGCCGGCAAGGTATGAGCCGTTTCTGAAATCGCCGCTTCGGGTTCCTGGTCCTGCAGGCGAGGCGAATGCCCGCTATCCATATCCTCGTCTTCTGGCGGCGCGGCGCCGCTCAGCCAGAACAGATCCCTGAGCTTGTAGGGATTGTCATAGCGCCAGGCGTAGGCGTCTGACGAAATCGGATCCGTGCTGGACATCGGTTCGGCCGCAGGCGCAGGCGCTGCCCAATGCTCAGGGCCGCTGTGCGACAAGAGCATCGGATCTTCGAGGCTAGCGGCGCCGGATGTGAATACCGACGACGGTGATCCGTGCACTTCATAATCGAACGGCTCGACCTCATGATCGGCGGAGGCGATCGATGCGTCGACCGCGTCCTCCGGGCAAGGCCCGACCGTCCACTCAAAGTCCGTCCAGGCCCGCTGCGCTGCGTCCAGATCCCGGCCAGACGCAGCCACCAAAGGCGGCGACATCGGCGCTTCCGCATCTGCCTCCTCGCTGTCCGGCCATTCAATCCGGTCCGCTCCAATCTGGAACGACGCGGCCTGACGCCTTGTCCGTTCCCAGTCCTCGGGCGCCGCGAACAATTCGTTCGCCGCGACCAGGGCGGGCATGTCGATCTCCATCGGAGGCGGCGACTGAGCGATGTCTGCGTCCTCGACAGCCGTGTCCGCAACATCCGCCACAACACGCAGCACAGGCTTCGCCCGCGCCCGACCATTCACCTTCGGCCTCCAGCTCAGGTAGAGCTGGGTTTGCAGACCCGCAAACATGGCAGGCACAAAGGCGCCGTAATAAAGACCCGCCGCCACCGCGCCGCCGGCGGCGAAACTCAGCGGCCAGTAAGGCTGGCCAATCGCAGGTTCGATCCGCAGCAGCGGATCCAGAGCCAGAGTGGCGATCACGCCCAGGGGCAAGAGCGTCATCAAGACGAGGGTTCGACCGGCCACGGCGGACAGACGATGCTTGGTCAACGGCCAGGTCTGGAAAAGCCGGATCCGTCCTTCCGCGACCGTCGCGGGACCTCCCAGCGACACACGCAGCCAGATCAGAGGATAGGCCGCGAATACCGCCAGGGCCGCGTAGGCGCCGTAACGCATGCAGGTCTGCAGACCCAGTTCCGTTTGTGTCCGCAGGGCGATTGTAACCGCGCCAAGAACGGCCGCCGCCGGAATCACCAAAAGCACAGCCAGCAGGAACATCAGACTGGCGAGTCCGATCAAACGGACCTCGGTCATGCTCCACTTCAGACCGGCCAGGCCCAGAGAATGGCGTCGCTCGTCCCGACCGGACATCTGATTGAGAGCAGACCGATAAAGACCGGCTGTCTGCGGGGCCCAGAATACGGCAGACCAGACAACACCCCCAAGGAGGAGCATCTGACTCATGTCCCGCGACACGGGACCGAAGGCCCCATAGAACACCGCAGCCGGTCCCGCTGCGGACAAACTCATTACTAACCAGACGTCCCGCCAAGCCGTGGCGCTGAAACTCAACGCTCGCTCAAGGCCGGCCACCCGGACAGACCGGGCTGAAGACATGCCACCACCCCACTCATGGCCGCTTATCGGCTCTTCAATTCCATATTAACGAAATTTCTTGGGCTCTGGCACGAAACTTTTTGCAAAATATCTGACACAAAGGCACATCGTCGCCGCCCAACCCCTCACACAGCATCATTTTCGTCACATGTCGCCTTCCCCTGTCCATATCATAGGCGCCGGTCTGGCCGGTTCCGAAGCCGCTTGGCAGATCGCGCAGGCAGGCGTTCCCGTCATCCTGCACGAAATGCGCCCCACGAAATCCACGGCGGCGCACCAGACGGACGGTTTCGCCGAGCTCGTCTGTTCCAATTCCTTCCGGTCGGATGACTGGGAGTTCAACGCCGTAGGTCTTCTGCACAAGGAGATGCGAATCCTCGGCTCCCTCATCATGCGGACGGCGGACCTGCATCAGGTTCCCGCCGGCGGTGCGCTGGCCGTCGACCGGGTCGCGTTCTCGGAAGACGTGACGGCCGCGCTGGAGGCGCATCCGAACATCACGATCCTCCGGGAGGAAGCGGGCGACTGGCCTCCAACAGACTGGGGATCAACGATCATCGCCACGGGCCCCCTCACCTCCGACGCGCTGGCCACAGAGATCAGGAGCCGCACCGGCGAAGACGCCCTTCACTTCTTCGATGCGATTGCGCCTATCCTGCACGTGGAGTCGGTGGACATGTCGGTGGCGTGGCGACAGTCGCGCTATGACAAGGAGGGTCCCGGCGGAGACGCGGCCGCCTACATCAACTGTCCGATGGACCGCGCCACCTACGAGGCGTTCGTCGACGCGCTTCTCAGCGGCCCCCGGGCCGACTTCCGTGAGTGGGAGACGTCCACGCCCTATTTTGACGGATGTCTTCCTATTGAGGTGATGGCCGAACGAGGGCGCGAGACCCTGCGCCACGGCCCCATGAAGCCGGTGGGCCTGACCAATCCTCACAACCCGACGCAGAAGCCCTACGCCGTCGTACAGCTAAGACAGGACAACGCGCTGGGGACGCTCTACAACATGGTCGGGTTCCAGACCAAGTTGAAACATGCCGCACAGGCGGACGTGTTCCGGATGATACCTGGGCTGGAAAACGCGCAATTCGCCAGGCTGGGCGGGCTCCACCGCAACACCTTCATCCAATCTCCCAAACTGCTCGACGCTAGGCTGCGCTTGAAAACAGATCCCAGGATCCGGTTCGCCGGCCAGATCACCGGCGTCGAGGGTTATGTGGAGAGCGCGGCGATCGGCCTGCTTGCAGGCCGGTTCGCAGCCGCCGAGGCGCTGGGCGCGGAACTCGATGCGCCGCCTTCCGAAACGGCGCTTGGCGCGCTCATCGGGCATGTGGTCGGGGGACACCTGAGCGACGGCAAGGCGTCGTTCCAGCCCATGAACATCAACTACGGCCTGCTGCCTCCCATGGAAGCGCCGCGCCGCGATGACTCCGGGCGCAAACTGCCGCCGCCGGAACGCGGCAGGGCCAAGAAGCGGCTGATGAGCCATCGCGCGGTCGACGCCCTGGATCGCTGGGCGGGGGCGATCGCAAGCTAGATCCGTCCTCTCGCCACCGCGATCAGCACCCGGATGCGGTCGATCAGCGCATCCGGACGACGTCGCCGCACCAGGGCGACGTGGGCCAGAGCGGGAAAAGCTTTTTCGGACAGGCGCGGCGCCTGCCCCGCGGCGTCCAATTCACCGACCAGCTTATGACGAAGATGCGCGGCCCGTTCTTCCGGTTTGGCGTCGTTCCAGCTCTTGGGGGTCCAGAGCATCGGATCGACCGATCGCAACAACCGATCCAGCGCAAAAGCCCGAAAGCCCGAGCGCGCGGCGGTCACGTCGGCGGTGGGATCCAGCCTTCGCACGGCCGCTTCGCCCAGATCGCCGCCGATGGCGTCGAGATAGGCGTCCAGATCGGCTTCGTCTTCAAACCAGGGGGTCTGCAGCTCTGCAAATCGTCCGTCGAGGGCCGACAGAACCAGAGCCGCGGACAATCGGCCGCTCGCCAGAGACAGCTGCAATGCTGAAAGCGAAGGCACCTCCGTAACGGGGCGACCGATAGCTGCCGCCTCGATCCGCTCCCGCCACCAGGTCAATCGGATCTCCGCTGCAAGGGGCTCGCGCACACGGCGGGATATGGCGGCGAGTTCGTCGTCGAGGGCGTAAAGCGCGACCAGCTCCGTTC
>CAIUZX010000252.1 GCA_903903715.1 uncultured Caulobacterales bacterium | reverse complement strand
CATCACCTTCGACATCGAAATGGTGCGCGGCTTCGGCAATATCCTGTTCGGGGGGGAGGGGCTGTTCCTCGCCAGCCTGACCGGCCCCGGCAAGGTGCACCTGCAGTCCATGCCGATCCTGAATCTCGCCGAAGAGATCGCGCGGCACCTGCCCGAACACCAGAAGCATCACGCCGACGACCGCGTCATCGACTCCGCCGTCGGCGGCCTGATCAGCAACCTCCTCAGCCGGGACGACTAGGGGGCTAACCCTTTCATTTTCAAAGCGGCGATGAGCGGCTATTCGCAGTAGCGCGTCGCCCGTTTCCAGCGATCTTCGACCCTTGCCCCGCCCTCGAGCAGGGCCTTGGCGAGTTCGTTCTGGAACAGGGTGTCACCTGGGCCGAGCTTGAAATCTGCGGCCCTGGCTGTGGCGAGCCACGTGTCATGCAACTGGTCCGTATGGACGGGATCCAACGTGCGTTTGACGTCTGGAACGCCCCTGGCTTCGGCGATGTTCCGCATCACACGCGTCAGTTCGCGCCGACTTATCCGCCAGGATGTCTTGTTCGCTGGAGCGTCGGAGCCGACAAAACTCATCATGAAAAGACGCCGCTCCCACATCGCAGCGACGTGGCTTTGTGCTCGCATCCGATCGAAAGGAAAATATCGAAGGATACGGTGGATTTCGCGCAGTTCCGCAAATTGCCTGGCCCAAGTGTTTTGAAAGCCCTCGCCACGCGCCTTGGCCCGATTTGCAAGAAACGCTTCAGCGCGGGGGTGGGGCTTGGCCGCGTGTTCCAGTTTCCCGACATAACGGCGAACTTGCGGGCCGAAATCGAAGATATTCGCTTCCATCGGCCGCAGCGCCTGATGCATCTCGATCAGGAGCGCAACCTGAACTGGAAGCGCTTGCTCACGCATATGGTGATCAACCGCCCTCTGATAACTGATCACCAGCAGCAAGTTGCTCAAAACATTGTTCAAGCGCCACGACCAGACGTCACGTTCGCTCATCTGGCCCGATGCGCATTTTCGGCGTTGGATGACCAGCAAACCATCGAGACCGATCAGTCGAACCGGCTTCTCGCATTTGTCGCTCGGGCTCACACCCGCGCCATCGGGCCGTTTGTCTGCATTTACCGCTTCGGTCCTGAAGAAGCAGCGCTCGATCATCAGGTCTTCGATCAGGCGGCCGCCGTCCTCGCGATTGACGAGCGACAGGCGGGCGAGTTTGACCTCGCCCTTTCCATCGTCCCGCATCCTCTTGTCGACTTCCAGCAGGTCGGCGCAAACGACGTCCCACCCTCGGATCCGGACGCCATGCTCAGAGAACGCCGAGGCTTCCTTGAGTTCAGAAGAACCGGACTGGTGGATCGCTTGTCGCGTCAGCGCTTCTGCATGTTCCAGCGCCGACTGCTCGATTGAGTCCAATATTCCGCGCTCGAATATGCGCAAATCATCTTCACTGGCAAACTGAATATCCATGCTTGTAGGAACTCCAGCCGCAACTCCTGGCCGGAGAATACAAGATCAATGATTTACGGCGCGTTTTCGGTCCGGCCTTCTCTGTGATCGCCCGCAACACGATCAGGATGACGGCGGGTACTGCTCTCATCGTCGGGACTGCGCCTATTTTCCGGGCGCAGGCGGCGCCGGCGGCCACTTGATGCCCAGCTGGTCGAGATAGGTCGGGTACTTCGCCGGGTCGTAGTAGAACTTGGACATGGCCGGGCGGAACTGGGCCATGATGGCGGCGTTCTGCTGGATCTGCGGTTTGTCCGTCGGGCTCAGGAACGAGATGTAGTGCTGGTCCTTGTTCTGGACGTCCTTGAAATAGGCCTTGGCCTCCGCCAGCAGTTCCGGCTTG
>CAIUZX010000251.1 GCA_903903715.1 uncultured Caulobacterales bacterium | reverse complement strand
GTTTCGCCCCCGACAAACAGATCAATTCCCCCATTGACCGACACGGCCGGAACGCCGCGCTTGGCCATAGGAAAGTGATCGGAACGGAAGAAGTGGCCGGCTTCCGGCACGGGATCGGGTGAAAAGCGTCGTCCCTCGGCCTTCGCGGCGGCGATGATATCGTCCTGCAGGCTCAACTTCCCGTCGCCGGACGTCGAGATGTCACGCGCCGGACCGCTTGTCGAAAGGCCGTCACGGTTGAAGACGGCGACCGTCTTCGCCAGCGGGTAAAGGGGATGTGAGGCGTAGTACTCAGAACCGAGCAGGCCCTTTTCCTCAGCCGTGAAGGCTATGAAGCCGACCGTGCGGTCGGTTCTGGGGGCAGTGACGTAGACCCGCGCGAGCTCAAGAAGTGAAGCGATCCCGCCCGCATTATCCACCGCGCCATTATAGATCCGGTCGCCCTTCGCATCCGGCAAGCCAACGCCGAGATGGTCCCAGTGCGCGGAATAGAAGACGTACTCGTCCGGGTGTGCGCGACCGGGCAAGACGGCGACGATGTTGTGCGTGACGATTGTCTTGGCGTTGACTTGATAGGACGCGCTGAAGGTCTGTCCCGAAAGCGCGACAGGATGAAAATCGGCACGCTGCGCCTTGGCTTTCTCCGCGTCGAAATCAAGCCCGGCGCGTCTGAACAGATCGACGGCCTGATCCCGCTGCAACCAGCCTTCGAGAAGGGGGTGGGCCTTGCTGGGTGCGGGTCTGACCACATCGAACTGAGGCGCGCTGTTGGAGTTCTTGACCGTCGCCCATCCGTAGGACGCGCCTGCTGTCTCGTGCACGATCAACATGCCGAGCGCGCCCTGACGGGCGGCTTCTTCGTACTTGTAGGTCCAGCGCCCGTAGTAGGTCATCGCTTTGCCGCCGAACTTGCCCGTCGTCGGGTGGTCAGGCGGTGTTTCGAAGTCGGGATCGTTGATCAGGACAACTGCGATCTTTCCCTTGAGATCCACGCCCTTGAAGTCGTCCCACCCGCGCTCCGGCGCCTTGACGCCGTATCCCACGAAGACCAGCGGCGCCTTGTCGATCTGAACGGTCTTAACCGGCAGAAGGGTGTGGACCACGACATCTTCCCGGTGTTGAAGCGCGCGCGCGCCGTCTGACCCGTTGAACGCAATCTTCGGCTCGGAGCTCACTTCAAAGCGACGAAGGGGCGCGTTCTGTGTCCATCCACGTTTGCCGGAGGGGAGGGGGTCGCCTCCGGGGGTCAGGCCGAGCGCCTGAAACTGACCTTCGATGTACTTTATGGTCTTCACTTCACCCGGGGTCGCCGGACCGCGGCCCTCAAAGGCGTCACTCGACAAAACCCTCACGTGTTCGGAAAGACGCGACGGATTGATCGGCGTTGTCGGCAGACTGACCGCCTCCGCTCCCCCGGGAGATTGGTCCGCCGCGCGCGACAGCGCCGGCGCTGCAGCCCCGATCATCAGACTCAAGGCGGTGATCACGGCTAAAGACGGCTTCATCGTCACATCCCAATCCAGAAAGTCTAAAACAGGCGGAGATCTTAGTCTGTCATGTCGTCGTCGTCGACGGGGTGCGAAAACCCGTTTCCGTTCCGCAACAATTCCGATATAGACCCTCAGAACACACGCCCGGCCGAAAGGCCGGGCGCCGTTGTTTCAGCCCGTCGGCGTTTGGTTTGGGCGCGGCGCAGTCCAATCTGCGCAGCCCCTGGCTTTCGTTCAGACGGCAGACAGGCGTTGAGGACCCATGACTGACATTCTAATGCCGAAAGCGACCGCCGTTTGGTTGGTCGAAAACACCTCCCTTACCTTCGAGCAGATCGCAGCCTTCTGTGGTCTCCACCCGCTGGAGGTGAACGGTATCGCGGACGGAGAAGT
>CAIUZX010000250.1 GCA_903903715.1 uncultured Caulobacterales bacterium | reverse complement strand
GGTCGCGACCCAGGGCGCCTGGCGTCAGCGGGCGCTGGTGGTGCGCGACAAGGCCGTGCGGGTCGCCAACTTCCACCACAACACCGTCAAGGCCGTGGGCCAGGTGATCGCCTCGGCCGGCCTGTCCCATCCCAGCGACATAAAGCCGATGCACCTGCACATGCGGGACGCCAGCGGGCAGGTCATGCGCGGCGACGAGGCCGTGACCTGGCCAGCGCCTGGCGTGTTTCTCAACGGCGGCGGCGACGCGATGCTGGCTCGCGAGTGGGCCCGGGCGCGGGCGGACAGCTTCCGGCCGACGATGTAAGCTTTACTGAGGCGGCGCTGTCGCCGCGAGGCTGTCGCGGGCGAGGAGTGCGTTGATCCACGTGCTCAGCCTTGGGTTCCCCGCCGCCCAATGGATGTCCGGCAGGCGAAAGCGGATATACCCGAACGCGCACGCGAGCGTGATGGCGCCGAGATCAAAGGCTTCCGCGTCCGCCGTCAGCTCCGCCTCGATCGCCGCAGCGGCGCACAGGATCGCCCCGCGCCACCGGACGATCCATTCGTCCGAGCGCAGCTCCGCAGGACGTCGCCCCTCCATCACGATGTTGAACCCCGCCTCCGCCACGCCGTCCCCGAGCGCCTGCCGACGCAGGGCGGTCCAGCGCGCTGGGCCAGACTTTGGCACGAGCGGCGCCGCGTCGCCGAGGGTATCGAGATATTCGCAGATCACCGGGCTGTCGAAGAGCACCTGCCCGTCATCGAGGATCAGGGCAGGGATCTTGCCCAGCGGATTGGCGCGTCGCAGCGCCCCCACCTCCTCCGCCGCCCCGAACGGATTGGCGCCGACCACCTCGACGTCGAGCCCGCGCTCCAGGATCATCACGCGGGCCTTGCGGGCGAAGGGCGAGGTCGGCGAACTCAACAGCTGCATCGGGGGCGCTCCGGAATCAGACCCTCCGACTTCAGCAGGTTGAAGCGCGCCCGACAATCTCGCAGCGCTTCACCGCGGCGCCGGTCAGGTCATGCACCACGACGCTCCAGCGATCGACGGCCCGCCGCTCCAGGGTCATGAACCCGTATTGACCGGTCCACGAGCCGAAATGGTCAACCACCGTCCCCGGCGCAGGAGAGGCGCCAGCCGGAAGCGTGTCCGGGATCGGCGGGGTGTCCTCCAGCGTGCCGGAAAAGCCGGAAATGAACTGGCTCGGCTGCGGCGTGGAGAAGCTGACCTGCTGCCAAAGGTGAATATGGCCCGACAGCAGGGCGTGAACGGTGGAGGGGAAAATGTTCGGGTTTTCGGCGGCGAAGATCGCCTGCGGCCCGCGATTGCCAGGACGCATGATCACGCCGCCGCCCGTCTTGTCCGGGTAGGCGCTGAACCCGAGGATCGGCTTGTGATTGGCGACGAAGGTGTAGCGCGCCTTGGCCGACAGGGCGGTCATGTCCTGATGCGTGCGGCGGATCTTGTCGCCCATCGCGCTGTCAGGCGCGCCCTCGCCGACCGCGGCGAGGTCCATCACGATCACTTGCGCCCCGTCGCCGAGCGGCGCGGCGTAAGGGGCGGTGTAGTCGTTCTGCGCATCCGCCGTCTGGTCATTGCAGTCCCGGCCTTCGCTCAAAGGATGGGGGTCGAGGAAGCGGAACCAGCCCTGTCCTGCGCGCACGCAGGTCTCGTGGTTGCCCCGCACGACGACCCATGGTGCGGCGGCCAGCAGCGGCGCGCCCGGAGCGAAGAAGTCGGCGTCCCAGGCGTCCCAGCCATATCCCCAGGGAGAGCCTGAACATCCCGGACGATCGGTCGGACACGCGGTCTCGCGATAGTGATAGTCGCCCACATGGATGACGAGATCGGGACGCCAGTCCGCCGCCAGCTTCGCAATGCGTGCAAAAGGGTAGGCGTTGGGATCATTGCAGTCCTGGGCTTGCCCGTCCGAGGCCTTGAGGCGGCAGCCGGTGTCTCCGATCACGACAATCCGGTCGATGCGCGTCGGCGGGAGCGGAAGGTCGGCGCCCGCCAGTTTCACCTTGGACACGTTTCTGGGGGCAACCGCTTCGCAGGTCAGCACCGGGAACGCCGAAGGCTTGGAGAGCTCAGGTCCCGATAACGTCTTGCGCTGAGGCGCGATTGCGGGGCCTGCGCGCACAGACATGGCGAGGTACGCGCCATCGGCGGTCAGGGTCGGACAGGCGGCCTCGGACGTGACGACGCGAACGATTCGCTGACCGTCGTCGCCCAGCACCACATATCGCGCCAGCGGGCCCTGCGCCTGTGCGGCGAACGCCATGGCGCCGGCGACCAGTCCAAGCATCGCAATCCTCAACGCTCGACCCAACAT
>CAIUZX010000249.1 GCA_903903715.1 uncultured Caulobacterales bacterium | reverse complement strand
GTGGGAAGGAAAGGCCTTGGGCTGCGGGCGCGGGCAATCAGCTACCCTGGCCCCCAAGCCTGCGGAAGACCGAGATCGGCCTGATCACACCACCTCAAACGTCCGGCCCTGTAGGCATCGCTGTCGACAAGCTCGGTATGGACGGCGCGCATGGCCAGCTCAAGCGCTTGGAGCCCATCCAGTCCGCAACAAAATGAGCGAACCTCTCGTTCCGGCCATCCAATGATATAGCGGCACTGGAACTCGCCTCCCGGCGCCTTTGATGGCGCGAAAAAGCAGACGAGCAGCTCACCGCCATCAAGTTCGAACCTGCGTTCCACGTATGGCGTTTCGGTCATCCGCCCTCCTTCATCGCCAACCGGTCTGGCGTTCGGCCGTGGGAGCGGCGGCGCCCGCCTTTTGGCGAAAACCTTGTGACATTCCACACCCAAAGCGGCGCGCGCGACGCTCTAGGCCCTAGCTCTTCGACCGCTGTCGGATCAGGCCTTCCTGGGCGGCGCTGGCGACCAGGACGCCGGATTCGGTGTAGATGGCGCCGCGGTTGAAGCCTCTCGCGCCACTGGCCGAAGGGCTGTCCTGCACATAGAGGTGCCAGTCGCGGGCGAGGCTTGGCCTATGGAACCACAGGATGTGGTCAAGGCTCGCCATCTGCACGCCGGTCATCCAGCTGACGCCGTGGGGCCGCGCGCAGGTCGAGAGCAGCGACATGTCCGTCGCATAGGCGATCACGCACTGGTTCATGGCCATGTCGTCGCCGACGTCGCCGCTCGCCCGGAACCAGACGCGCTGGGCGGGTTCGGCCTTTTCCGGCTTGAACGGATTGACGGGGTCGAGCCTGCGCATCTCGATGGAGAAGTCCCGCGCCACCAGCTCCTTCATGTGCGGCGACAGGTCGTCCCCGGCGAGGCGCGCGCGCTCGGCGTCCGTCGGCACCCGGTCCGGCGGATCGGCGGCGGGCGGCTTGAACATGTGCTCAAAGCCCGGCTCGTCCACCTGGAACGAGGCGGCGAGGTTCAGGATCTGCTCGCCGTGCTGGATGGCGATGACGCGGCGGGTGGTGAAGGACTTGCCCTCCCGGCTGCGCTCGACCTCGTACAGCACGGGCGCCTTGGGATCGCCGGGGCGGATGAAATAGGCCTGCAGGGAGTGGCAGCGGCGCCCCTGCACGGTCTTGTAGGCGGCCATCAGCGCCTGGGCGATCACTTGCCCGCCATAGATGCGGTTGTGGCGGCGCTCATCCTCCGGCGTCTGGCCGCGGAACAGGTTCACCTCAATCGGCTCAAGGGTGAGGATGTCGATGAGGGTTTCGATGGCGGTCAAAGGCCGGCTCCTGATCTCAAAGCGTCCCGCGGGGCTCTGCCGTTACGCCGCTGCGTGGGCGAGGGCAAGTTACAGCGTCGTTTTCACCCCATCGGGATGGTCTTGCCGGGGTTCATCAGGCCTTGCGGGTCCAGCGCCGCCTTCACGGCGCGCATGACGGCGACCCCCTCCCCGTGCTCGCGGACGAGGGCGTCAAGCTTGTGCAGGCCGACGCCGTGTTCTCCCGTGCAGGTGCCGCCGTGCTTCTGCGCCGTGGCGCTGACCGACTGGGCCAGGGCCTCGGCCTTGGCGCGGGCGACCTCGTCCCTGGGGTCGAACATCACCAGCATGT
>CAIUZX010000248.1 GCA_903903715.1 uncultured Caulobacterales bacterium | reverse complement strand
CGCAATCCAGCTTTCGAGCAGCGGCAGTAGCTGCACCAGAAAACCGAGCACGCCGTCCACGACGAGGAAGAACAGCGAGGTCACGACCACCATGATGAAGACCATCACGGAGGTGATCCAGGTCTCTTTCCAGCTGGTCCAGGTGATCCGCCGGGCCTCGGTGCGCACCTCACGGAAGAACTGGGTCGGATTGAACGGCGCCTTCGGGGGCGCAGGCGCGCGAGCCGCCTCGACCGCCGAGGCGGCTTTCGGCCGCGCCGGCGTGGCGGGTTTGGCGGTCCCCTTGGACCTACGGGCTGGGGGCGCGCTGGCGCCCTGATCCTTGGCCATTCTCGGCTCGCTTCAAATCCTGTCTCGACCGTCGCCCCACAGGCGGCGACGGATAGTTGCGGGCGTGGCAGGAGTGGAGGGACTCGAACCCCCGGCCCTCGGTTTTGGAGACCGATGCTCTACCAGCTGAGCTACACTCCTAAAACGCGCTCGTCGCCGGATAGGCGCCCGCGCCTCCGACAAACGCCGCGAGCGCCGGGAGGCATTCACCGCCGACGCCGCCAGCCTTCGCCGGAGCCGCGTCGTGTAACAGCGCCGCGCGCGTCGCGCAAGCTGAACCCGTAAGCGTCACGATGTCTATATCACAGCCCCGCCGCCATCTCGACCGCAAGGGCGAGATCCAGCGCCCGCGCCCCGTCGGCGCCGGTCGCTACCGGCTGGCCGTCACCGCGCACGGCGTCCAGGAAACGCGACACACTGACGCCCAGGGGATCCTTGCCCTCGGGTGAGGAGGCGAAATCGGGGTTGAGCTTATAGGGCGTCGTATTGCGGAAGGACGGGGCGAGGAAATCGATGTCCACCTCCCCTTCCCCATAGGTCGCGCGCATGGTCCGCAGGCGGGCGTCAGCGATGCGCGACGCCTCGAATCGCGCCGTCAGGCCGCCCGCGAAGGTCACTTCAGCCACCACAGCGTCGAATTCGCCCTCCGCCTCCACGGCCACAGCCTCTTCACCCGTAAGAACAAGGGCGAGGTCAAGGTCGTGGATCATAAGATCCAGCACGCAGGAAATGTCGCGGTTACGGGTGTTGGGCGTGCCCCGCCGTACCGATTCCAGCGCGAGCGGGTTGGCGGATAGACCGATCAGGCCCATCGCGGCGAAGGCGACGCGCTCCTGGTGTCCGCAGGCGATGATCTTCCCGGCCTTGGCGGCGGCGGCGAGCAACCTGTCCGCCTGCTCCAGCGTCTGGGTCACGGGCTTTTCGACGTAGACCGAGCAGCCCGCGTTCACCGCCGCGAGGGCGATGTCGTAGTGGGTCGCGCCGGGGGTGGCGATGGTCACGACGTCGAGGCCTTCGAGGAAGCGCGGAAGGTCGGTGTGCGCCGTGGCCGAAAGCTCGTCCGCCAGCGCGGTCCCGCGGGCGGCGTCCGGGTCAAAGATCCCGGCGAGGGTCACGCCCTCAAGGTTTGCATATTTGCGCGCATGGAAGCCGCCGAACACCCCTGCGCCCGCCACGCCTGCTCTCAGTTGCGTCATCGCTCACAATCCCCGCGCGGGTCACAATCACCGCCCGCGCTTAGTGTCGCGCAAGCGGTGATAGCGCAAGCCCTTACGCCCGGGCCGCCCGCGCATTGCCGCCTGCAGGCGCTGCGCCTATGTACGTTCGCCGATCCACATCCGGATCCAAGACACTATGGGAGACGACGCCGCATGACAAAGTCCAAGGAAGTCCGCCTGAAGGCCCGCCCTGTCGGCATGCCGACCGCCGCCGATTTCGAGATCGCCACAGTCGACCTCGCCGCCCCCGGCCCGGGCGAGGCGCAGGTGCGCAACCTCTATATGTCCGTCGACCCCTACATGCGCGGCCGGATGTATGACCGGGAAAGCTATGTGCCGCCGTTCCAGATCGGCAAAGCGCTGGAAGGCGGCGCCATCGGCGAGGTCGTGACCTCCAACGATCCGTCCCTGAAGCCCGGCGATCTCGTGAACTCAATGTGGGGCTGGCGCGAGGCGTTCAACGCCCCGGCGGCAGGCCTGCAGAAGATCGATCCCATGGGCCTACCGCCTCAGGCGTTCCTGGGCGTCGCCGGGATGCCCGGTATGACCGCCTATGTGGGCTTACTCAAAGTCGCCGGCTGCAAGGCGGGTGACACCGTGTTCGTTTCCGCCGCCGCCGGCGCGGTCGGCCAGATCGTCTGCCAGATCGCCAAAATCAAGGGCGCGACGGTCATCGGCACGGCGGGCGGCGCGGACAAGGTCGCGTATTTAAAGTCCATCGGCGTCGATCACGCCATCGACTACCGCGCGACCAAGGACCTGACCGCGGCTCTGATGGAAGCCGCGCCCAAGGGCATCGACGTCTATTTCGAGAATGTCGGCGGCGACCATCTGGAAGCGGCGATCAATGCGGCGCGTCCATTCGCCCGCTTCGCCTTCTGCGGCATGATCTCGCAATACAACGACACCGATCCGACGCCGGGTCCGTCCAACCTGATCCAGATCGTCGGCAAGCGCCTGCGCTTCGAAGGCTTCATCGTCTCCGACCACTTCGCAGAAATGCCCGCCTTCATTTCGGACATGGCCGGATGGATCAAGGAGGGCAAGATCACCTGGCGCGAAACCATCGATGACGGCGTCGAAGCCGCCCCCGGCGCGTTCATGAAGCTCTTTAAGGGTGAGAACGTCGGCAAGATGCTCGTCAAGTTGAGCTGAGCCAAACGGGCGGATCCACGCCGCCTCTATGCAGAAGCGGGCGCGCGTCGTAGAAGGCGCGCGCCCGTTTTCGCTTCTGAGGAGACCTTCCTCTCCCGAAGCCGGACGTCCCGCAGAGCCTTGATCGGATGCGCCATGACCCGCCTCTTTCACGCCTACATCATGGTCGACTGGAGCGCCGCCCAGACGCCCAAGACCGGCAAGGACTCGGTCTGGATCGGCCTGATGAAGCGCGACATCCGATTTCGCCCGAGCTTTGAGGCGTTCAACCCGGCGACGCGCGCGGAGGCGGAACTGAAGATCCGCGAAATCCTGGCCGACCTCAAGCGCCGCAATGAACGGGCGTTGATCGGATTTGACTTCAACCTCGGCTATCCGCGCGGGCTCGCCAGCGCGTTGAAGGTCAAGGACGAGAACTGGGCCGGAGTGTGGGCGTTCCTCGCGTCCAACGTCGTCGACAAGAAGGACAACACCAACAATCGCTTCGCCGTCGCCGCGAAGATGAACCGGCTGATGACGGATCAGCCCTGGCCGTTCTGGGGTTGTCCGCCGAAGGACGCCCAGCGCTGGCTGACTCCCACCAAGCCGACCGATCCTGCGGCGGAGGGCGCCCTGCCCGTCTACCGCCACACCGAAGTCGCAGCGCACGCGAACGCCAAGGTCCAGCCCAAGCCCGCCTGGCAGCTCATGGGCGCAGGCAGCGTCGGTGGCCAGATCATTGTCGGCGTTCCCGCGGCGAAGCGCCTGATCGACGAACTGGGCGCGAAAGCGGCCGTCTG
>CAIUZX010000247.1 GCA_903903715.1 uncultured Caulobacterales bacterium | reverse complement strand
GACGCGCTCCGCTTCGGCGGAGGCCTGAAGAAATCCGCCGCACGGCAGAACCACACGTCCGGGACCAAAGGTCACGACCGGCTGTCGCGATTGGTAAAGCGTCTCACCAGCCAAGGACACGCGCGCGAAATCATAGGTGGCCGCAGCTTCGGCTGCGCGTCTGCGCGCATCCGCCGAAAGGGCGAGTTCCTTGCCTTGCACACCTGTCACATCGATGTCGAGGCCGGTGCCCGTCAGGGTCACATGCAGGGAGGGCGCCGATTTGGGCGCCTCCAGAAAGGCGGCGGCCAGACGCGCAAGCCCTAGGAACGCCGCCGTCAGCGCTGGAGCGGCGATGGCGCATTCAGTGATATCCACCAACTCCCAGCTGCCCCGCCGCTTGAAACCCAGTCGGGCGATGTCGGGCCTTGAGCCGCGCCGCGCGTGCAGCGTGATCCGGCGCCTTGAACCCGGTCCCGCTGTAAAGGGCTCCAGGAACTCCGTCTCGATCCGTTCACGCGACAGGGTTTGGCGAAGCCGCTCCACCTTCCACGTCAGGTAAGGCTCCGCCCGCCAGTGCTGCAGCGCGCATCCGCCACATTCCCCGAAGTGTTGGCAGAGGGGTGCTATGCGGTCCGGACTTGGCGTCGTGATCGACACCAGTTGTCCACGCTCACCCGACACATTCGCCATCACAGTCTCGCCGGCGAGCGTGAGCGGCGTGTAGATCCGGCGACCCTGCGCATCCGGAGTGGTCGCCCCCTCCCCTTCGCCGCCCATCGACTCAATGGCGAGGGAAAGCGCCGGACCCGGCGCGGGCAATTCACGTGCTTGCGACCGCCGCATGGGCGCCGCCTCCCGTTCAGTTAGGCCAGATCTGGCTAGAGGCGGACGCTGAGGTCAGCGCCCTTAAGCGAAGAGCTTCTTCAATTCGTTCTTGAGAATTTTGCCGTTCGCGTTTCTTGGCAGGGTCTCGGTCATGAACACGACCTTGATCGGCACCTTGAACGCCGCTAAGCGATCCGCGACGAACCCACGCAGTTCAGCTTCCGAAGCTTCCGCGCCCACCTTCAGCGTCACCACGGCGCCCGGCTCTTCGCCCAGCGTCTTGTGCGGCACGCCGACCACTGCGGCGTCCATCACCGCCGGATGTTCGTAGAGCGCGTTCTCGACCTCGATGCAGTAGATATTCTCGCCGCCGCGGATCAGCATGTCCTTGGCCCGGTCGATGATGAAGCAGAACCCTTCCTCATCAATGCGCGCGAGATCCCCCGTGCGCACCCAGCCGTCGATGAAGGTCTGTGACGTCGCTTCCGGCTTGTTCCAGTAGCCGATCACGACGTTGGGGCCCTTCCCGTACAGTTCACCGACCTCGTCCGGACCAAGTGTCTGTCCTTCCGCTCCGACGATCTTCATGTCGCAAACCGGAACCGCCGGACCGCAACTGTCAGGGCGGTTCAGATAGTCCTCCGCCGCATGATGCGTGAAGGTGGCCGACGTCTCCGTCATGCCCCAGCCATTGCCGGGGAAAGAGTTGGGGAAGGTTTCGCGGATCTTGCGGACGAGCTCCGGCGCCGACGGCGCGCCGCCGTAGGACACGCTTTCCAGCGACGACAGATCGTAGTTTCCGCGCTCAGGGTGCTCGATCAGCTGCCAGGCGATGGTGGGCACGCCGCCGGCCAGATTGACGCGTTCCCGCTCGATCACCTGGAAGGCCTTCACCGGGTCCCACTTGTGCATGAGCACGATCTTCGCGCCGGCGACGAGCATGGGCGACAGCACCGCAAAACAGCCCGTGGCATGGAAGAACGGCACCGACAGCAGCATCACCTTCTGCGGTGCGTTCGGGTCGGGCGCCGGAATGGCTTCGCCGCGGCGGATCAGCGACCGCGCGCCGGAGAAGGCTGACGCGATCACGTTGGAGGTGATGTTGCGATGCGTCGCGAGGGCGCCCTTTGGCTTCCCCGTCGTGCCGGAGGTGTAAAAGATCGTGGCTTCATCGTCTGGCGAAAGCGCAATATCCGGGAGCGACAGGTCCTCGAGCGCGCCCCAGCTGTTGACGTCGCCGATGACGGACTCAAGGCGGCGAACGATGGGATGCGCCTCCTCTTCGGTCCGACGGCTCACATAGACGGTCTTCAGTTCAGGACAGTTGTGGACGTGCTCGACAATCCGCTCCCAGCGTTCCGCATCGACGATGCAGACCTTGGAGCCTGAGTCCGACAGGCCGTACTCAAGCTCTGGCCCCGTCCACCATGCGTTCAGGGGCGTAACGATGGCGCCGATGCTGACAGCGGCGTAGAAGGCGACCGGCCATTCCGGCAGGTTGCGCATGATCAGTGCGACCCGGTCACCCTTGCGCACGCCATCCTTGATCAGTTGTGCGGCGAAATGGGCGACGGCGCGATGGAAGCCGTCAAAGGTGACCCGCTCGTTCTCGTAAACGATGAATTCACGCCCCGCGAAGGCGCGGCAGGCCATGACTTCGCTGCGCAGGTCCGGCGGCGCGTTCTTCCAGACCCGGGTTTCGATCCCGCGGATGGTCATGGTCTCCATCTCAAAGGGCATGCCCGGCGCGGTCAGGCGCGCATGCGCCTCAGCAATCGAACAGACGGGCCAATGAGATGAAGGCGCGGTGGCGCGGGCCTGCGACATGATATCCTCCGGTCATGCGGGCCCGCTCATGATGCGCGGCGAGCCTCGGCGAGGGAGGAAGCACGTCGGACAGGGCCTTGTAAACGCCCGATGTGTGAAACCTCAGCCGACCGCCGCGAGACGAGCGAGCGCGGCCGCCATCTTGGCCTTCGCCGCTTCTGCCTCAGCCCGCTTTTCCTGGTTTTCCTGCACGACGGACTCGGGCGCCTTGGCCATGAACTCGGCGTTGTCGAGCTTGCGTGCGACCCGCTGGATGTCGTTCTCGAAACCCACGATCGCCTTTTCAAGACGCGCCCGTTCCGCTGCAAGATCGATGAAGTTGGCTATGGCGAGCCCGGCGCTGACGCCATCGACGACGAACTGGACGGCGCCCTGTGGCGACTCCTCTGCAATGCGAACCGAATCGAGCCGCGCCAGCGCGCAAAGGCGTTCCTTTTGTCTGGCCACCCGGGCCGTGACATCCGTGTCGTCACCCGCGGACAACGTCAGAGGCGGCCGCGCCGATGGCGGCACATTCATTTCTGCGCGGATTGACCGCACCTCTGTGACCAAGGCGATCACCCAGTCGATTTCGTTGGCGGCGGCTGGGTCAATCCAGGCGTCTGACAGGTTCGGCCAGGGCGCTGCGATCAACATGGAGGCGCGCGCCGGGCCGAACTCCGCCGTCTGCTCCCACAGGGCCTCGGTCAGGAAGGGGGCCACCGGATGGAGCAAGGTCAACGCGTGATCGAGCGTCCAGGCCGCCATGGCGCGGGTTTCCGCTTTCGCCACCTCATCATCGCCGTTCAGGATCGGCTTGGCGAGTTCAAGATACCAATCGCAAACGACGTTCCAGATGAAACGATAAAGCGCCTGCGCCGCCTCGTCGAAGGCCATGGCCTCGAGCGCCCGCGTGACCTCGGCCTCCGTCTTGACCGTCTCGCCACGGATCCAGCGGTTGATGGTTTCAGTGACCGAGCCTGGGTCGAAACCCTCTACCGCCACGCACTCGTTCATCTGGCAGAAGCGCGCGGCATTCCACAGTTTAGTGCAGAAATTTCTATAGCCTTCAACCCGTTGCGTGGAGAGCTTAATGTCCCGCGCCTGGCCCGACATGGCTGTGAGGGTGAAACGGAGCGCATCAGCGCCGTAGGCGTCCACCAGGTCCAGGGGATCGATCACGTTTCCTTTGGTCTTGGACATCTTCTGCCCCTTCTCGTCGCGGACGAGGGCGTTGATGAAGACCTTGCGGAAGGGAACCTCCTTCTGGAAGTGCAGACCCATCATCATCATTCGGGCCACCCAAAAGAAGATGATGTCGAAACTCGTGACCAGGGTGGCGGTCGGATAGAAGCGCGTCAGATCTTCGGTCTCGTTGGGCCAGCCCAGAGTGGAAAATGGCCACAGCGCCGACGAAAACCAAGTGTCGAGGACATCCTCGTCCTGCACAAGGATCACATCTTGGGAACCGTAATGCAGACGCGCCGCGGCGAGCGCCTCAGCTTCCGTCTCCTCGATGAACATCTGCCCATCAGGACCTGTCCAGGCCGGAATGCG
>CAIUZX010000246.1 GCA_903903715.1 uncultured Caulobacterales bacterium | reverse complement strand
CATGCGGGGCTGGTACCTGCCGCTCCGGCAGGCGGCCGCCGTCGCGCGGCAACTGCTGCTCAACGCCGCCGAGAAGCTGACTCCCGGCGGCGGCTGGGCGCTGACCACCGGCGGCAAGGTGACAAACGGCAAGACGACCTATCTGTTCAGCGAACTGGTCGCGACAGCCGCGACCTTGCCTCAGCCCGCACAGCCGCCGCTGGCCACCACCACCAACGCCATCGGCAAGTCGCTCCCCCGCACCGATATCCCGGCGAAGGTGGACGGATCCGCCGTTTTCGGCATCGACGTGCAGGTTCCGGGAATGGTGTTCGCCTCCGTCGTGCACTGCCCCACCCTCGGCGGCGTGGTGGCGGCGATGCCGAAGAGCGCGTCCGGCGCCATCGCCCTGGTCAATCTCGGCAACGCCGTGGGCGTGGTCGCAAGCGACACCTGGACCGCCATGTCCATTGCGAATGGCTTGGCCAGCAAGGTCACCTGGACCCTCCCCGCCAATCTTGCGAGCCGCGACAGCGACAGCCTTCTCGCGCAATCGCAGGCGCTCGTCACGTCGACCACCGTCGCGCCGCGCGTCTACGAGACGTCCGGCGCCGTCACGCCCGAGACTGTGCTGCCCAATGCGCGGGTGAAGCTCGACGCGACCTATTCCCTGCCCTTCCTCGCCCACGGCTGCATGGAGGTGCTGAACTGCACGGCGCAGGTCACCGCGACGAGTTGCGAGATCTGGGCGCCGACCCAGGGCCAGCAGATGTGCATCGCCACGGCCCAGCAGATCACCGGCCTGCCGACCACCGCCATCACGCTGCACACCACCTTCCTCGGCGGGGGTCTGGGTCGCAAGATTGAGCAGGACTACATCAGCCAGTGCCTGCAGATCGCCAAGGCGGTGGGCAAACCGGTCAAGCTGACCTGGTCGCGCAAACAGGACTTCCAGAACGACAAGTACCGGCCCAGCGCCCTGATACGGGTCCAGGCGGGGTTGGAATCCAGCGGCGCCCTGTCCGCGTTGATCTATCGAAACGTCTCGCCGTCGATCAACATCCAGCGCAACACCGTCCCCGGCAACAATCCCGAAGACACGGGAGCGGTGGCGGGCGCGGTCGGCCTGCCCTACGCCATTGGGTCGAAGCGGATCGAGTTCGTCCCCCTGCCGACGGACATTCCCCTCGGCTACTGGCGCTCGGTGGGCGAGTCCTACAACACCTTCGCGGTGGAGAGCGCGATTGACGAGCTGGCCCTGGCGGCGGCGCGCGATCCGATGGCCTTGCGCACCTCCCTCCTGATGTCGACCCCCCGGGCGCTGGGGGTGCTGTCCGCCGTCGACAGCCTGAGCGGATGGTCCTCGACCACGGCGCCGAAGGGCAGCGCGCGGGGCCTCGCCTTCCTTTCCGGCTTCGGCAGCTACATCGCCATGGTGGCGCAGGTGTCGCAGCCATCCGCCGGAAAGCTTCGCGTGGACAAGGTGTTCTGCGCCATCGACTGCGGCGTCGCGGTCAATCCAAATTCCATCGAAGCGCAGGTCCAGGGCGGCATCGCGCACGGCTTGTCGGCGACCCTATGGGGACAGGCCCTGTTCAAGAACGGGGTCCCCAACCTCATCAACTTCAGCAATTCCCGCGTGCTTCGCCGCAGCGAGATGCCGGTCGTTTCCGTCAAGATCGTCAGCAGTACGGCCGCGCCCGGCGGGGTCGGCGAGACGGGTGTCCCCTGCGTCGCCCCCGCCGTGGCCAACGCCTGGGCGAGGCTGACCGGCGTGCGGGTGCGCACCCTGCCCTTCTTCCCCGGCGCGACGATGAGCGATGGCTAACGCAAAAACCTCGTGATCGCGGCGGTCAGGCTGGGGTCCACGACGGCGGTGATGTGATCGCCGTTGACGATCTCGACCTTGCCGTTCGGCAGAAGGTCCGCCAGCGCCCTGGGTGAGCCGTTGTCGAAATCGCGGTCCCCGCTCACCACAAGCGTGGGAACTTTTATGGCGGCGATGTCCTCCGGCGTGGTCGGCGCGAAGGAGGCCAGCACCCCCAGCATCGCCTCACGCTTCAGCCCTTGCTGCGCCATCAGGGCCTGGATCAGGCGCCCCGAACGGGGATCCGCCGCCGCTTCGCCGTTGCGGATCGCATCCTCGAACAGCGCCGCACGGTCGCCCGCCTCCATGATCCCGCTCTCGCCCATGCCGCCCAGCACAGCCTTCCCCGGCCGCGCGCCCCGCACCATCAGACGCACCGCCGTCCGGGCGCCGAGGGAGTATCCGATGAGGTCATAGTCCGTCAGCCCCAGGTGCGCGACCAGCGCCGCTTGATCGAGCGCCAGCGCGTCGGCGGGCCAGTATGCGAGGTCCGTCGGCGCGGCGGACGCGCCATGCCCGCGAAGGTCCGGCAGGATCACCTGCCGCCCCACCGCCGCCACCGCCGCCGCAATCCCTGGCTGGATCCAGTTCTTCTGAGCGTCCGCGAGAAACCCGTGGATCATCAGGGTCGGTCGCCCGGCGCCCAGGACCTGATAGGCGATCTCCTGACCGTCAAAGCTCGCAAACCGGCGGATGTCGCTCATATCCTTCCGCCCCCTCAGAACAGCCCGTCGATCTGGCCTTGCGCGTCCAGCCGGATCTTGGCGGCGGAGGGGCGGCGCGGCAAACCGGGCATGGTCATGACGTCGCCGCAGATGGCCACGACGAAGCCCGCCCCCGCCGACAGCCGCACCTCCCGCACCGGCAGGACGTGTCCCGTCGGCGCGCCGAGCAGGGCGGGGTCGGCGGAGAAGGAGTACGGCGTCTTGGCGATGCAGACCGGCAAGGCCCCGAAACCCGCCGACTCGAACTTCGCCAGATCGCGCTTGGCCCGCGGCGAAAGGCTGACACCGGAGGCGCGGTAGATCCCCGTCGCCACCGCCGTGATCTTGTCCGCCAGCGGCTGATCGAGGTCGTAGAGCGGGTGAAAGGTCGATTGCGCCGGCGCCGCGTCGCAGATCTTCGCGATGGCGCGGGCCAGCGCTTCCGCCCCCGCTCCGCCCTCGGCCCAGTGTCGGCACACCACCGCCTCGACGCCATGCGTGTCCCGGCAATAGGCGATGACGCGCTCAAGCTCGGCGTCTGTGTCGCCGTTGAAGTGATTGATCCCGACAACCGGCGTCAGGCCGAACTTGCGGATGTTCTCGATATGCCGCCCAAGATTGCCGAGGCCCTCCGCGAGCCTCTCCGCATTGGGGCTGGAGACGTCCGCCAGCGCCGCCCCGCCCTGATACTTGAGCGCGCGGAGGGTGGCGACAATGACTGCTGCGTCTGGCGCGAGGCCGCCTGCGCGGGTCTTGATGTCGCAGAACTTCTCGGCCCCAAGATCCGCGCCAAATCCCGCCTCCGTCACCGTGAAATCCGCCAGTTTCATCGCCGCGCGGGTGGCGATGACCGAGTTGCAGCCGTGGGCGATGTTGGCGAAGGGACCGCCGTGCATAAGGATCGGCGTGCCTTCAAGGCTCTGCACCAGGTTCGGCTGGATCGCATCGCGCAGCAGCACCGCCATGGCGCCGTCCACCTCAAGATCCTTCGCCGTCACCGCCGTCCCGTCCTTGCGCCGCGCGACGATGATCCTCGCGAGACGGGCCTGGAGATCGGCGAGGTCGGAGGCAAGGCAGAGAACGGCCATGACCTCGGAGGCGACGGTGATGTCGAAACCGGTCTCGCGGGCCGCGCCATTGGCGTCTTCACCCAGACCCACGACGATCTTGCGCAGCGCCCGGTCGTTCACGTCCAGCACCCGGCGCCACACGATCCCGCGCGGGTCGATGTCGAGGGCGTTGCCCCAGTAGAGGTGGTTGTCGAGCACCGCCGCCAACAGGTTGTGGGCCGAGGTGATAGCGT
>CAIUZX010000245.1 GCA_903903715.1 uncultured Caulobacterales bacterium | reverse complement strand
TCTTCGCGTCGAACAGGGGTTCGGAATAGGGCATGTCAGCCTTCGCATCTGATGCGGCGGCCGACTCAAAACAGGCCTCGCAGGTAGCCGGAAGGCTGGGGACGCAAGGCGCCCCTGTCAATGGATCCGCGCCTCGCGCGGCGGGCGCGCGACATTGACGCGTAACCAATTCGTGCCAATGTTGCGACCCAGAGGCGCACAGCGCCGGTGCGGGGGAGAGACTCATGGCGTCGTTTTCACCTTCGGAGGTCGCGCTGACGGGGTTCGGCGTGGTTCGGAAGAATCCGCAGGCCGTACTGATCTGGGCGGCGCTGATCGCGGCCTTTCAGCTTGGGCTCATGTATCTGATGGTCAGCCAGATCGGTTCGGCCTTGACGGAACTGCAGTCTTTCAAGGGAAACGGCGCCGCCGACGGCGCCCGGGCCCTGACCCTGTTCGGAAAAGTCGGCCCGGCCTACGCGCTGATCATGTTGCTGAGCCTGCCCTATCACGGCGTCCTGACCGCCATGATGAACCGGGTCGTGCTGAAGCCCAAGGATAGCGCGTTCGGCTTCCTGCGCTTCGGCGCGGATGAGTTTCGCCAGATCGGCCTGACCCTCCTGATGTTCGCCGTCGCCATCGGCGGCTATCTCGTGATGATCGTCGCCATGGTGATCATCTTTCTGGTGGGCGGGCTCCTGAAAAATGCGGCGGGAGATTTCGCCGGCGGCCTGTTCATGTTCCTCGGCGTCGTCGCAGAGATCATCTTCGTGTTCTACGCCCTGCTGCGCCTGTCCCTGGCCTCGGCCCTGACCTTCGACCAGAAGAAGGTGGACCTGTTCGGCTCCTGGTCCCTGACCAAGGGACACAGCTGGTCGATCCTGGGCGCCTTTTTCCTCGCCATGATCATCTATCTCGTCGTGCTGTTGATCGGCTACGTCGCCATCTTCGGCGTGGCGGCGGCCGTGGCGGCGGGCGGCGGCGGCGACTTCTTCCAGACCATGTTCAAGCCGGACATGAGTTCAGTCGCCGCCTACTTCACCCCGTTCCACCTGATCGTGATCGTGCTCGGCGCCCCGCTGGCCGCCATCGCCCAGCCGATCATCTACACGGTCGCGCCGGCCATCTATCAGGCGCTGACCAAGCCGGAATACTAAATGGCGCCAGCGCCCTGGACTCCTTGCGCGCGGGGCGTCCAGGGCCTACCTTTGTCAGCGGCGGGTCTTGCTGTGGCTCACGTCGGAGACAACTAATCCCAGGGACCGTAATCTTCTCTATAGGGAGCTGTCCCTGCCGGGATCCGTGGAGCCCGGTATATGGCGCCCACCTGTACCACCAGGTTCTGAGGGGATTGAAACGTCTCCACGGTTTTCGCGGCGCCGCCACCCTTTCTCTTGTCCAAGCATACTCATGACGTCTCGCGACGACCTGCGCCGGCGGATGCGTCTCGTGCGCAAGGGGCTTTCCGGGACAGCGCTGCACGCCGCCGAGGCTTTGGCGCGCCATGCCTTGGCCTTGCCGGTCGCTGACGTTGAGGGCCGCGTCGTCGCCGTCTATCGCGCGGCGGGGTCCGAGATCGATCCCGCGCCGCTCACCTTAGAGCTGCGACGTCGGGGGGCGAAGATCGCTCTCCCCGTTGTAGTCGCGAAGGACAGGCCGCTGATCTTCCGACTGGCCTCCGATGAAGACGCCCTGACCCCGGACGCCATCGGCATGCCTGCGCCTCCGCCGGGCGCCCAAGAGGTGCGACCGGATATCGTGCTCGTCCCCCTCGTCGCTTTTGACGTCAGAGGCGGGCGCCTTGGCCAGGGCGGCGGCTATTATGACCGCACCTTAAGCGCCCTGCGGCGATCCGGGCAGCTGTTGGCCGTCGGCCTCGCCTTCGCCGGGCAGGAGGTGGACGAGGTTCCCGTAGAGCCCCACGACGAAGCATTGGATGGCGTTCTGACGGAAGACGGGTATAGAGCCCGCTCGACTTAAGAAAGAGAGCGAATGCGGCTGGCGTTTTTCGGTGATGTAATCGGCAAGCCCGGGCGGGACGCCCTGTCCACCCACTTGCCTGCCTTGCGCCGCCGTCTCGCCCTCGACTTCGTGGTGATCAATGCGGAGAACGCCGCCGCGGGCTTCGGCATCACCGAGCGCACGGCGCAGGACCTGTTCGAGGCCGGCGCAGACTGCCTGACGCTCGGCAACCACAGCTGGGACCAACGCGAAGCCTTGACCTACATCGAGCGTGAGCCACGCCTCCTGCGGCCGCTCAACTACCCCAGACTGTCCCGTGCGCCGGGCCGCGGCGCCTATGTCTATGACACGCCCAGGGGCGCCCGCGTGCTGGTGGTGTCCGTGCTCGGCCGCGTGCACATGGACGCCCTGGACGACCCGTTCTCCGCGGCGGACAAGGCGCTGGAGGATGCGCTGCTGGGCGTCGCCGTGGACGCCGTCATTGTCGACATGCACTGCGAGGCGACGTCGGAGAAGATGGCCATGGGGCACTTCTGCGACGGGCGGGCGAGCCTCGTGATCGGCACCCACACACACGTCCCCACCGCCGACGCGCAGGTCCTGCCCGGCGGCACCGCCTTCCAGACCGACGCCGGGGCCTGCGCCGACTACGACAGCGTGATTGGCATGAACAAGCACGTCTCCGTCGCCCGCTTCGCCTCCCGCCTGCCGGGGGAACGTCAGACGCCTGCGACGGGGCCGGCCACGGTGTGCGGCGTGATGGTGGAGACCGACGACCGCACCGGCCTTGCCCTCCGCATCGAGCCGATCCGTGTGGGCGGACGACTGAAGCCAGCGATGCCTGACGTTTAAAGGTCGCTGGCGCCGGCGGCTTTCGTCAGCATGCGCTGGAAGGCCGCGATAATCGGCGAGATGTGGGCGTTCTTGGCCGCAAAGACCCCGTCTTCCGGCTCCGGATGCACGCACATCGCCGCATTCGCCTCGAACACCAGCACGCGCCCGTCCGCCGTGAGGCTGAAGTCTGCGCCGGCATAGTCGAGGCCGAGCGCTTCGCCGATGCTCATCACCGCAGCGTAGGCGTGCGCGCCCAGCACGCGACGGGGGTCGCTGAGGAAGGCCATCTCCTCGGAACGGCGCACGGGATCGGTCTCCATGCCGGCGGAGCGGTGATGCACCAGCCAGTCCGGAGCGATGGCCAGATGGTAGGGAAAGGCCTCGCCGCCCACAAACACCATCCGGTACTTGCGATAGAAACCGTCGGCGGAGCGATAGTGGTGATAGCGGGTGACGTAGGCGGGTTGAGCCTTAGGCTGCGCCAGCCGGGCCAGCGTCTCCTCCGTCGACAGGCGTTCGAGGCCCTCGCCGCCATGCCGACCGGCGGGCCTGTGCAGCCAGAGCGCCACCCGCTCCGGGTCCGCCGCATCGACGGCGCGCGCGATCTCGGTCGCCGTCTCCGCTGACGCGCGAAAGACCTGCGGAATCACCAGATCCGCCACCCCCGCCAGGGTTTCCGGCGTCAGGTCCCGGCGCGTCGCCGCCACCTTGTCCGGCGCATTGAGCAAGGCGCGGCGGGTGACCCTCGCGAACGTGGTCATGGCGGGGAGCGCGGCTTCCAGCCCGTCCGCATCGCCCACGGCGTTGAAGGCGACCTGATGCGACGGAGGATTGGCCAGCTCCTCCGACTTGGCGTGATCCATGAACCAGACCGTCCGTCCAAAGCTCTGGGGCGGCAGCAGCGCGTCGGTCGGGGTGTTGGCCTCCGCGGAGACCGACAGGAGCAGCGTCTCGAACGGGCTGTCCGGCGCCGGCTGGGCGAAAACCGCGCCGTGCGCGCAGGCCCGCGCCAGACAGGTCTTCTGCGCCTGAAGATCGCCCTCCAGCTCAGCCAGATCCGCAAGGATCCGCCAGGCCATGGCGTGGATCAGAACACCGTCCGTATGCGCCGAGGCGATGGCGGCGCGGGCGTAGACGCCCGCTTCGGCCCGGCGATCAAGCTCCAGATAAAGGGCCGCCAATTCCACCTGCGCGTCAGCGACGGCGCCCAGCCGCTGAGCCTCCTGGAACTGGCGCTCGGCGCAGGCGTGGCGACCCTTGCGGCGATAGGCGCCGCCGAGGTCCAGGCGCAGTTCCGGCTCGACAGGCGCGGACAGCACCCGAAGCTCCCGATGGACGAGATCAACCGGTCCCGCCGCGATCGCTGCCAGCGCGACATCGAGGATGTGCGCGACGTCGGCCAGACTGCCCCGGGCCTGCGCCGCGCCCTGAGCCATTTCGACCGCTTCGACCAGACGGCCGTCATCGATGAGTTGCTCAGCGATCCATCGCCATTCGCCCTGGGCCCTGCTGGGCGCGACAGCCGTCATTGGAACTCGCTCATGGCGTTCGCCTTCAAGAAGCGACACCGACCAATACTCAAATGGACTGAATAAATCTACAGTCTATAACGGATTAAATTTGAGCATTGCGCCCAAAATGCACGCGTTTCTGCCATATGAATAGTATATCGTTATTAATGTTTTGTTTATACGAGAAAATAGACCACATTGACCCGTGGGAAAAGGTGGAGTTTATTCGAACACCCTGGAGATGACCCCGGTCATCGGGGATCGCAGAGCAGCCCTCAAAAGTCCGCACCATGTCGTTCGAGCGCGCCGGCGAAGCCCTTCCACCGATCCGATATGAGCGCGGAGGACGCTGGTCACACCTGATCGGTGCGCCCTTAGGCTGGCGTGACTACGCCAAGACCGCCCTGATCGTTATCTGCGCAGCGCTTGTCAACGAATTCCTGAACGGGTTCTCACACTCCAATCACCCGAACATCATCTACCTCCTGTCGATCATCATCTGCGCGCACCTCTACGGCGCAAGGTCTGCCTATCTGGCCTGCGTGCTGGCCTTCGTCAGCTACAACTACTTCGATCTGTCGCCCCGGTTCAGCGTCAGCCTGTCCACCTTCGACGACTATTTCTCATTGGCCGGCTACCTCTCCGTCGGCGTGGTCACCGCCCATATGGCGGGACGGATCCGGGCGGAGTCCGATCTCAGCCGCAGTCACGCCGGCACCGCGCAGAGCCTGTTCGAGGCGAGCCGGGAGATGTCGGCGACGGACGATGAAAGCGCCATCTTCGGCCAGCTGGTCCGACATCTGGCGGAGGGGACCGGCGCCGCCGTCTCCCTGTCGGACAAGGGCGAATGGCTGAGCGCCCCCGGCGAAGCTTTGGCGCCCGAGCAGGTGCGCAGACGCCTGTCCGGCGAGACATTGGAGGAAGACGACGCGGAATGGGTCGTGTCTCCCCTGGGCCGGGACGACCGGCGCGTCGGCGCAGTGGCGTGGCGACGGCCAAAGGACGCCAAGACCGCCGAGGCCTTGGGCAAGGTCAACCGCGTGCTGATCGAGGTCGCCGCCGCCGCCATCGCCCGCAGCCGGCTGAGCGACATCCGCGCCGAGATGCAGACCAAGGCGCAGTCCAACCGCCTTCGCGACGCGCTGGTCTCGTCCATTTCCCACGATCTGCGGACGCCGCTCACCGCCATCCTGACCTCGGCGACCAGCCTGCGCACCTATGGGGACCGGTTCTCGGACGAAGTGCGCACCGATCTCGCCCAGACCATCGCCGAGGAGGCCGAGCGCCTCGACCGCATCGTCACCAACATCCTCAGCATCACCAAGATTGAAGCCGACGCGCTGAGCGTGGAGCTCCGCCCGACGCCCCTGTGCGACATCGCCCGCGTCGCAGCGACAAGACTGGGGGCCGGGGCGAAGATGATCCGGCTCGACATCACAGGAGATCCGCTGATCATCGACGCCGACCCCATCCTGCTCGATCAGGCGCTGGTGAACGTCCTGCAGAACGCCGCGCGCTACAGCCCGCCGGCGGGTGACATCGAGGTCGCCGCGTGGCGCGAGGGCGACACGGCGCGCCTGCGCATCGCCGACCACGGGCCGGGCGTCCAGCCTGACGAGTACGAGATGATCTTCGAGAAGTTCTATCGCTCGCCGCGCACGTCGGCCGCCGTGTCCGGCTCGGGCCTTGGCCTGTCCATCGTCCAGGGGCTGGTGCAGAGCCAGAACGGGTCGGTGACGGCGGGCCCCCGCGCGGACGGCGCTTCAGGCCTCGTGATCGACCTTTCCTTCCCCCTTTCAGGAGCCTCAAGCGCATGACCGGACTGCGGATACTGCTCGTCGACGACGAGCCGCAACTGATCCGTGCGCTGAAACCGGCGCTGATCGCTGAAGGTTATGAGGTGGAGGTGGCGGCGAGCGGCCAGACCGCCGTGAACTTCGTGGCGACGCAGGGCTGCGACGTCGTGGTGCTTGACCTTGGCCTGCCGGACATGGACGGCAAGGAAGTGATCTCCAAGCTGCGCAGCTGGTCAGACGTCCCGGTCATTGTCCTGTCCGCCCGCAATGTCGAAAGCGAGAAAATCGCCGCCCTGGACATCGGCGCCGATGATTTCGTGAACAAGCCCTTTGATGTCGGCGAGCTGATGGCCCGCCTTCGGGTCGCCTTAAGAGGGCGAGAGCGCCGCTTCGCTGCACGGGATCAGTTCAGCGCGGGCGGACTCGAAGTCAACTTCGCAGACCGTCGGGTGTTCGTGGACGGTGGCGAGGTGCGCCTGACCCCCCGCGAGTTCGAGCTCTTGCAGATCCTCGCCCGCCACGCCGGACGGCCGGTCACCCACATGCAGATCAACGCCGCCGTGCGTGGGCCGGCGGCGGCGGCGGACCCCCAGTTCGTTCGCGTGCTGGTCGGCCAGCTGCGCCAGAAGCTGGAGACCGACCCGTCGTCGCCCCGCTTTGTCCTGACCGAGCCCGGCTTTGGCTATCGCCTGATCGCCGAGGACTGAGGCCGGGGCCTTGCGCGCTTGACCTTGACAGGTCGGCGCGCGCCGCCGCAAACCGCCGTTCTGTTTGACGACGTGGAGCGCCGCACCGTGAAGATCACATCCGCCAAGGTCATCGTGACGTGCCCGGGACGCAACTTCGTCACTCTGAAGATCCTCACCGATCAGGGGGTCTATGGCATCGGCGACGCGACCCTGAACGGGCGGGAGAAGTCGGTCGTCGCCTATCTTGAGGACCATGTGATCCCCTGCCTGATCGGGCAAGACCCCCAGCGGATCGAGGACATCTGGCAGTACCTCTATCGCGGCGCCTACTGGCGTCGGGGCCCGGTGACCATGTCGGCGATCTCGGCGGTGGACACGGCGCTGTGGGACATCAAGGCCAAGATGGCGAACATGCCCCTCTATCAGTTGCTCGGCGGGCGCTGCCGTGACGGGGTGCTGGTGTACGGCCACGCTAACGGGTCCGACATCGCCGAGACCGTGGACGCCGTCGGCCAGTATATCGAGCTGGGCTACAAGGCGATCCGCGCCCAGACCGGCCTGCCGGGGGTTAAGGATGCGTATGGCGTCGGCCGCGGCAAGCTCTATTACGAGCCGGCGGACGCGGACCTGCCCAGCGTCACCGGCTGGGACACGCGACAGGCCTTAACTTACGTGCCCCAGCTGTTCGAGGCTCTGCGCAACACCTACGGCTTTGACCACCACCTCCTGCACGACGGCCACCACCGCTATTCGCCCAATGAGGCGGCGCAGCTC
>CAIUZX010000244.1 GCA_903903715.1 uncultured Caulobacterales bacterium | reverse complement strand
TGGCTGATGCCGGTCAGCTTCCTGACGAAGGAGGCCAAGTGGTTCCCCGAAGGCGCGCTCTCGCCCCTGCCGGACATCGACGCCGAGCCCGACCGCCACCGGATCCTCAAATGGGCGCTGGAGCCCGGCGACGCGGTGTTCTTCCACATGCTGACCCTCCATGCGTCGGCAGGGTCCGCCGTCAGGCGCCGCGTCCTGTCCCTGCGCTTCATCGGCGATGACGTGGTGCATGCGCCGAGGCGGTGGAAGACGTCGCCGGAGTTTTCGGGCCTAGCAGAGACGTTGCCAGCCGGCGCGCCCCTCGATCACCCGTTGTTTCCGGTGGTCTGGACGTCCTCACATCCGTCGTGAACGGCGTAAGCGGTCTTCCAGGCCCCGGCAGGGTCAGGGCCTGAGGCGCCACAGCAGGAAGGCGTAGGTGTCGGCGGCTTCGCGGTCCGCCTGGCTCCGAGTTGATCCGATCCCATGGCCTGCGTCGTAGTCCACGCGCAGCAAAATCGGATTGTCTGACCCCGTTGCGGCCTGCAGGCGCGCGGTCATCTTCGCCACATGGAAGGGCGCGACGCGCGGGTCAGTCACACCGGTGGTCAAGAGCACCGCCGGATATTTAACACCGTCTCGGACCGCATGGTAGGAATCGATCGCCTTCAACGCGCGATAGCCTTTTTCCTCGCGGATCGCGCCCCATTCGGGCTCCTCGCCATAGCCGTTCGGCTCGGCGACATAGCGCAGTGGATTGGACCAGCCCACACCGTCGATCACAGCGGCGAAAAGATCCGGCCGCTCGGTCATCGCCCGACCGACCGCGATGCCGCCCGCCGAGCGTCCGCCGATCGCGAGTTGACGCGGAGAGGTCCATTTCTGAGCGCATAGGTCTTCGCAGACGGCGATCAGGTCGCGCCAGGTGTTCGGCTTGTTCTCCAGCTGGCCGGCGCGATGCCATGCCTTGCCGTACTCGCCGCCGCCGCGGACGTTGGCGTAGCCGACGATGGCGCCCGCATCGATCAGGGCGAGGGTTTTTGCCGAAAAGCTCGGCGCGTAGACAACGCCATAGGATCCGTAGGCCGACATCCACAGGGGGTTTCGGCCGTGCTGCGTCACGTCCTTGCGCCGGATCAGGGTGTAGGGGATCTTGGTCCCGTCCTTGGCCGTCGCGAAGTACCGCGTCGTCAAATAGGGAGAAAGATCGATGTTCGGCGCCGGTGTCAGTCCGGTGTTGCGCATTTCGTCTGCCGCATCCACGGACCAGACCTGCGCTGGCTGCAGCCAGCCGACCAAGGATAACAGAACGCCCTCATGCCGGGGTGAGGCGTAGAGCCCGCTGATGGCGCCCTCGAAGGGCAGCTTGATCTCATGAACCCTGTCAGCCGAGTCCAGTCGCTTCAACCGGGAGGGCCCGCCGTCGAGCTCGTCGATGAAGATGCCATTCATGGCGTACGCGATCGACCGGATCACCCGCTCGCTCTGCGGGACGACGACCGTCGCGTTCGCGATCTTTGGATCGCGAGCGTCGAGTTTCAAGATCTTGCCCCGTGGGGCGTCCTTCGTTGTCAGGAGGTAGAGCAGGTCGCCAACCAGTTTGACGTCGGTGACCTCGTCGCCGAACCCTGCAATCTCCGTCCAGTCAGCGCGACCGGCGACCGCGTCGGCGAGGGGCGCTATCAGCAAACGCATCTCCGGCCGAACGTCCCGTAGCATCAGGAGCGCGAAGCGCGATACCGTTCCCGGTGCGATCTGGGGCGACTGAATATTGTCAAAACTGACCTTGGGGTCGAGCCCCCGGCGCATCAGGATCGGGTCACGCGCCGGGTCGTCACCCAGGCGATGGAACCGAACTTGTGAGTCAAGATACCGATCAGGCGTACCCACGGCGCCGGTCAATTGGTTGTAGAAAAAGCCGCTGCCGTTCGCCAACCATTGCGGGTCGGCGTTTTGAGCGTTGGCGATACGTTCAGGCAGGACCTGGCCGCTAGCGGTCGACAGGATGTGCAGGACGGAGTCCTCGCTGCCGTTCTGCGAGAGGCCGTATGCGACGTGTGATCCGTCCGGCGAGGCGCGCCACCAGTCCAGGGACACATGCCCCTTTTCGATAGGGATCGTGGTCGGATCGATCAGCAGCCGGACGGCGTCGCCTTCCTTGACATAGAGCTTGAAATTGTCGGCGTTCAAAGGCCGCTGCTGGAAGAACAGCCGATCCCCCGCTCGCTGGATGCGGCCAGTGGAGACGGCTGCGCCGGTCAATTCGCTGATCCGGGTGAGCAGGGCGTCGCGCCACGGCAGCGCGTCCAGCACTTTGCGCGTTCGATCGTTCTGCGCCTTCAAATAGGGCAGCCAGTCGGGGTCCTTGGCGTTCTCCATCCAGCGATAGGGATCCTCTATCGTCTCGCCGAAATAGACGTCGCGCACCATCGCCTTGCGGGCGACCGGCGCGGCGGGGACGCTGATGTAAGGGCGCGCATCCGCTGCGGACGCTAAGAGACCTACAGCAGCGCCGGACGTCAGCAGACGGCGGCGGGACCATTTAGAACGCATGTGGGCTCCTGGTGTCAGGTCAATGTTAAAGACAGACCGATCACAGGAGTTTGGAGCGCGTCGCGCGCTTAGGCAACTTTGGCGGTGTCGACGCGGCGCCGTGTCTGCGGCTTGGCCGTTTGGGCTTCCACCTTCAGAGGGGGGTGCTTGGCGAGGATCTCATCGAACCAGCCCTCGACTTGAGAAGACGTCACCTTGAACGGGTCTCGCCGCTTGGTCAGGCGAGCCCAGAGGGGGCGCGAGGCAAGCGCCAAACGCGCGGGGGCGATGTCCGTAATGTCGCGGGACAGATCGTCGACCAGTTTACGGGCGGCGGCGCTGGCCTGCAGGCGGCGCATTTCAACGAGGGCTTCGCGACGATCGATCATTGCTTCACTCCATCCTTGGCCCAGACGTGACGACCCCGCTCCATGGCGAGGGTCCAGATCGGACGGGCGACGCTGGGTTCGGCCAGCAGTTCGTGCTCAAGCACCGTCAGTTCCATCAGCTTGAGCGCATGCGCCGCCAGAACGTCGGCGTTGGCGGAATCGAGGGCGGGCCACAAGGTCTGAAAGACTTCGTTCGCCCGCTCTTCCCGCGCCATGCTCAGGCCGAGGTAGGGCGCCAACCTTGGCACCGGATCGACGATGTCCGCCACCTTCTGTGCGAGCTTCTTGTCGCTTTCAGCGACGACCTCGATCACGTCGCTCAGGATGCGCGTCAGGTATTCGGTCGTGGCGTGCCGGACGTGGTATTCGTATTCCGGAATAGCCCCGTATACGAAGGCGCGGATCAACTGGTCCTGGGCGTAAGAGTGGAAGATCACCGGCTCGACATGAGGTTTCGGACGACCGGAAATCGCACGCCGCGTCTTCAGGATGCCGCCGAATGCGCCGACGAACTTGAAGCTGTAGACGGCGGGCAGCGCCTGATTGCGTCCGAATCCGCTCATAACCAAGCCCGTGATCATCGACGACTGCGGCAGCCACTCCACCAGAAGTGATGCGACCGCCAGGCGGATCAGCGGCTCGACACAGGACTCCGGAAACGCCGCGCCGTCGAACTTGCGTCCCATCGCGGCTGACATGGCCGATCCGATGTTCTTGGTGACCAGATCCGTCAGTCGCTGACTGGGCTCGATCCGCGCGCGCAACGGCGGGCCCGCGTTGACATCCTCCTCGTCCATCATCGCGTGATCGTCGATCAGCACCTCTTCTTCGTAATGGCGCAGGGCGAGCTTGGCCTTCCCCTCGTCGATGGGGCCGCCGGGCGTCCAGCCCGCGGCCAAGAGCCACAAGGCGTAGTCGTGGACGAAGTCATCGATGTAGATATTGAAATTGTTGATCTCGTAGTTCTGATCAATCCCGACATCGGTATGCTTTTCAATTTCGGACAGATACTTGACCAGCTTGCTCGCATAGTCGTCGATCGTCAGCAGATCGGCGCCGCAAAATTCCCGGAACTGGCCCAGCACCGTGCGCCAGGGCAGGCCGCAATAGGAGCCGCCGCCGTACAGCATGGCGGCGACCGGCCCCTGCTCGTTGATCAGGTAGATCTTTTCAATACCCGCCTGGGAGAACCGGCGCTCCGACCCCGACAGAGTCACGGCGCTGTCCGCGGCCATCACAACCGCTTCAAGGTTCAGCAGCAGAACTTCGCTGGTCAACAAAACCCCCTGACGCGGCGCCCGGTTCCAATTCAATACCGCAAATGCGCTGACGCGCAACGCTGACGCAAGCCAACTCTTCCAAAGAATTCAAGGAAAATGACAGAATTGGAGAAGTTGTGGCCAAGGAAGCGCCAGAACAATATTCAACTCTATTCTCCTGAAAGGCGAGAATTTGGGCAGGCGTGAGGCGTGTCGGGATTGACCCGGACCGGCCTGGAGGCGTAATCGGGCGATTGAACGGTCATTCAATGAGGTCTTCAATGTCCGGCGCCGAAACACCTCCATCGCAAGGTGCGCCCCCGAAGCCTGAGGGGGAGGAAGGTCGCCGTCGACAGCTCATCGAGATGACGCTGGACAGCCTGGCGGAGGTCGGCTTCGTCGGCTCGACCCTTGCCCAGATCGCCGGCCGGGCGGATGTGTCCCCCGGGCTGGTCGCCCACTATTTCGGCGACAAGGACGGACTTCTGCAGGCGGCGTTCCGGGCCCTGACCTCAAGGCTGGGCGAAACGGTCGCCATGCGACTGAAGATGTCGGACAGTCCGCGGGCGCGGGTCCAGGCAGTGATCGACGCCAATCTTGATGCGAGCGAGTTCGACCAGCGGAC
>CAIUZX010000243.1 GCA_903903715.1 uncultured Caulobacterales bacterium | reverse complement strand
CTCACCACCTTCAAGGGGATGTTCGCCTCCATGAGCGGGGGATGGACCGGCTCGTTCGACGTGCTCGAAGCCTTCCTCGCGTCGTAGTTCCCTCAACAGGAGCGCAGCATGGCCGTCACCCGCATCGTCGCCAATCTGCACACAGAAGACCCCATCGCGCTGGCGAGGTTCTATGCGTCGGTCTTCGGCCTCGACCTCGTGCACGACATGGGTTGGATCGCCTTTCTCAGCCGGGAGGCGACGCAAAAGATCGAGCTGCACACGGCCTCTGAAGGGGGCATGGGGACGGAGCTTCCCGTCATCTCCATCGGCGTCGATGATCTCGACGCGACCGAGGCCGCCGTCCGCCGGGCGGGCGCGGAGGTTGTCTATGGACCGGTCACCGAGAGCTGGGGCCTTCGCCGCTTCTTCTTCCGCGACCCGTCGGGCAATCTTGTGAACGTCGTGAACAGCTGAGGGGGCGGCGTCCCGCGTTCCCTTAAGCCTGAGCTCCCGCCCGGCGGTCCTCGGCGAAGCTCTGCGCCTCGATGAACACCTGTTTCACGTCCGGGTGCGCCGCTTTGATCTTCTGCTCGATGCGGGTGACGATCCGCTCCACCTCTCCGGCGGGGACGGTGTCTTCGAAGTCGAGGCTGAGCACGACCAGCACCTCATTGGGCCCAAAATGCATGGTCCGCGCCTGGTTCAGGCCCACAACCCCAGGCTCCGCCCGCGCGATCCTATTGATGCCGCGCCGGGTGTCATAGCTCGCCGCCTCTCCCGTCAGGAGGCTCTGGCTTTCAAAGGCGAGGAAGAAGGCGGTGGCCGCCAGGATGCAGCCGATCAGCACCGAGGCGTACCCGTCGATCACCGGCGCGTGGAAGGTCTCGCTGAGGAACACCCCCATCAGGGCGACGGCGAGACCGGCCAGGGCGGCGGTGTCCTCGAACAGCACGGTGAAGACGGTCGGGTCCTTGCTCGACCGGATTGCGGCGATCCAGGAGCGGCCCGCTCGCTCGGCGTTGAAGGCGCGCAGGGCGACGACCCACACCCCGCCTTCGAACACGACGCCGAGCCCGAGGACGATGTAGTTCACCCAGGCGTGCGCGACCGGCTCGGGATGCAGGATCTTTTCCACCCCGTGCCAGATCGACGCCACGGCCCCGACGCCGAAGATCAGCACAGCGACGACGAAGGTGTAGAAATAGAGCTGCAGGCCATAGCCGAACGGGTGCCGCGCATCGGCGGGCTTGGCGGCCCGCTTCAGTCCGAAGAGCAGGAGGAGTTGGTTGCCCGTGTCCACCACAGAGTGGATCGCTTCGCTCAGCATGGCCGAGCTGCCGGTGAAGGTCGCTGCGGCGAACTTGGTCAGGGCGATGGCGGCGTTGCCGGCGAGGGCGGCGTAGATGACGGTCCTGGAGGTGTGAGCGGCCATGCGGCGATCCTAGCGGAAGGCCGATCCGCGACCAAATGCGCCTCACCCGAGAGGCTGTCGCCCCCGTCTCACGCGCGGGGGTTCAGCCGCCAGATGGTGAAGTTCAGGATCGACGCGAACATGACCCAGAAGAGGTAGGGCAGGACCAGCGCCCCCGCGAGCGGGGATATGGCGAAGAAGGCGACGACCAGCGACAGGATCGAGGCCAGCAGGACCGCGATCTCGATGAGCGCGAGGTCGGGGCGGCGCAGGTTGAAGAAGATCTGGCTCCACAGGCCGTTCAAGAGGAGATTGACGGCGAACAGGATCACGAGGCGGATGCGGTCCTCCGGCGCCGGGGACCCGTTCCAGGCCAACACCCCCGCCCAGGCCACCAGGGACAGGATGACCGTCCAGGCGGGCGCGAACGCCCACTTCGGCGGGTTCCAGCTCGGCTTGTTCAGCTCGTCATACCAGACGCCGACCTTCACCGTGGCGGCGTTCAGCCCCATCAGCGTGATGGTCAGTCCGATGGCGATCAGGATGGTGAGCAAGGGGCCGTCCTCCGGGTCAAGCCGAAGCCTACCACGTCTGGCGGGGGAAAGGGCGAGCGCTTCGCTGGACTGAGGTCGCCGGAAGGGGCATGATGAACTGGTCTGTTGACTAGACTGTTGGAGGTCGACGTGAAGGCGTTCGGGGCGTTTGAAGCGAAAACGCGTTTTGGTCAGCTTCTCGACCTCGTCGAGGCGGGGGAGGAGATCGTCATCACACGGCGCGGACGCGTGGTGGCGCGGATGACCTCGCCGGACGCCGCCTTTGACAAGGACCGCAGCCGCGAGGCGGCGCTGCGCATTCGCGACAACCGCAAGGGCGTGACCCTTGGTGACGTGTCCCTGAAGGTCCTCATCAGCGAAGGTCGGCCATGAGCGTCGTGATCGACGCCTCGCTGACCCTCGCCTGGTATTTCGACGACGAGTCCACCCCCGCGACGGACGCGATGTTGCACGCCGTGTCCGAAACGGGCGCGGTCGCGCCGATGCTCTGGCGGCTGGAAGTCGCGAACGCCTTCCAGTCGGCCATCCGGCGAAAGCGGATCACCGCCGCCTATCGTGACGCGTCGCTCAGCACACTCCTCTCGCTGCCGATCACCGTCGATGAGGACACCGACACCTACGCCTGGTCGGCGACCTTGCGCCTGTCCGAGCGTTTCGGATTGACCGTGTATGACGCGGCCTATCTCGAGCTCGCCCAGCGTCGAAATCTGGCCCTCGCGACCCTGGATGAGGACTTGCAGCGGGCGGCGTCCCAGTCGGATATCGCCTGTCTCGGCCTTGCGGGCTGACGCCCCCGCTCACATCGCCGCGCGATAGGCGGACATGTCCCAGTCGGGCCAGCGCATCTGGGTAAGCGCGAGGGTGCTTTCGGTCCAGAAGGGATCTCCCGGCCGCGGAATGCCGAGGCAGGCGAGCTGCTCGGCGCTCGCGTTGTAGATCACCTTCTTCCAGGGCTTCAAGAAATGGAACGGCCAGGCCATCCAGCCGATCTGGTCATTGCCCGCGGCCTTGAAGCTCGCCGTGATGGTATAGCGCCACCCGCCCGGTCGGGTGAGGTTGGCGCCCCGGTGATAGACGTCGATGCCATAGGCGAAGATGGAGCCCGCGGGGGCGGCGCCCGACCGCTCGACGGCCTTCAGCGCCATCTGCTTGGGGTGGGCGAAGCCCGTCGCATGGGTCTGGTTGAAGGAGATCGCCTCGCGGGTCAGGCCTTCGGCGCCGTCGGTCTCCTCCGGCAGGACGGGGCGCAGGGGGCCAAGGATCTCCGTCGCCAACGGATTGGGCACATAGCGGAT
>CAIUZX010000242.1 GCA_903903715.1 uncultured Caulobacterales bacterium | reverse complement strand
CGCATAAAGTCCGTCTACGACGGCCGCACCTTCCTCTACCGCCTCGTCAAGCTCTACGCGGGCGGGTGAGGGGGGCAGGTTCGCCCGCCTCAGTCGGTTACAGGCCCACGGCCTTGCGCAGGGCGGCGTTGATCCGCGACTGCCAGCCTGCGCCTTCGCTCTTGAAGTTTCAATGTCGTTCCGTTGGCCGTCACATTCTGATAGTGTTCAATCCTACTCGACCCAGTTCCCCGTCGGAGCGGCCGCCATGCGAAGCACGCAACAATTCAGTGTCACCCTGCCCAATGATATGGCGCAGATGGTCAAGGCCAAGGTGTCCTCCGGGGAGTATGCGAGCGAAAGCGAAGTGATTCGAGATGGCCTGCGCGCCTTGCAGGCGCGGGATAAGGCCTTGGAGACTTGGCTTTTGCAGGAGGTCGCGACCACCTATGACGCGATGCAAGCCGATCCTTCGCGCGGCCGGTCGGCGGCGGACGTTCGTGCGTCCCTCGCAATGGCGCATAAACTGGCGACGAAAGCGCGCTGATCCGTGCGTCGCCGCATCGCCTTTTCGCCGGAAGCCGAAACTCAGCTCCTCGATATCTTTCAGTACATTGCCGAGGCGGCGTCCCCGGAAACGGCGGAACGCTTCACCGCCTCCGTCGTCGACTTTTGCGAGGCGCTTCAGCTTTTTCCGGAACGTGGGACCCGGCGTGACGATCTGCGTCCGGGGATGCGCACAGTAGGGTTCAAGCGGAGCGTGACCATCGCCGTCCTCATAGGCCAACAGACGGTGACGATCATCGGGGTCTTTTACGGCGGCCAGGACGTCGAGGCCGTTTTGGGTCGGGAAGATTAAAGCACCCTCCCAGCCTCCTACCGCTCCTGCGCGCCCTTGCCGGCAAGGATGCGGGGGCGGAACTTCTCGATGCGGGCGGTGCGGGTGGCGGGCGGCTTGGCCTGGGCGGTTTAAGAGGTAGCTGTTCCGTCGCCCCGCTCAGTCGGTTACAGGCCCACGGCCTTGCGAAGGGCGGCGTTGATCCGCGACTGCCAGCCTGCGCCTTCGCTCTTGAAGGCGTCGAGCACATCGGGATCGAGCCGCAGGGTCGTGGAGATCTTTGCGGACGACGCCTTCGGCCGTCCCCGCCGAACCTTCACGGCAGCGAGGCGCTCGGCCCAATAGGGCGTCGACAGATCCGGCGCGTCATCGGCGTCCAAGACGAGGTCCGTAGGCTTGCTGTTCTCGCTCATTGGCTTTCCTCAAACCTACGAGCCAGCGCGGTTGGCGGAGTCGAACTCGATACCCATAATTTATGTTACTACATAAAATGGGCCCCGTGGATCCGGATTTCGCTCTACCGCTCCTGCGCGCCCTTGCCGGCAAGGATGCGGGGGCGGAACTTCTCGATGCGGGCGGTGCGGGTGGTGGGCTGCTTGGCCTGGGCGAGGTTGATCACGTAGCTGTTCTGTCGCCCCGGCGTCAGGGCGCGGAAGGCGTCGGCAAGCTCGGGGTCTCCGTCCAGCGCCTCGACCAGCTCATCGGGCATGTCGAGCTCGCGGGCCGTCTTCGGCGCCCTTGTCCCGGCTTTGGCGTGACGCATGAGCTGGCGAAGATACTCAGCGATCACGGGCGCGCGCTCGCCCACCTGAGCCACGTCGGTGAAGCGGATCATCGAGGGCGTCCGGCTGCCCGGCCCCTGCAGCTCGAGCACGCCCTCTGCGTCGTCGAGGAGCTCTGCGTTCATGAAGGTCAGCCGGAAGTCGCCGCGAAAGGCGCTGATCAGGGCGATGTTGCGCCCGGCGTGGGTGTAGCAGGGGTGCGCCCACTTCACCGTCTCCTCAAGGCCGAGCTCCAGACAGATCCGGCGGAGCGCGTTCAGCCCCTCGATCCACGGGCGGGTCGAGCAGGCTTGCGTCGCAAAGCGCTCGCACCGGCCGCAGCCCTTGGTGAAGAAGTCGTCCGGGTCGGTGATCATGGCCATCTGGAGCAGTCTTGCCGCCAACGTCCGGCCAGCACAACGCCGTTCCTTCACCCCTCAGGCGACTTGCGTGAAAGGCGATAGAGCTCAATCAATATCGAATGCGCTCCGGTGGTCTCCGCGTGAGGTGTTCGATGTCTGAAGGCGTAAACCGATGACCGCCATCGACGGGGAGGCGTCGTCCGCCCGGCTTGCGGGCGATCTTCTGGCTCTCGCGCGCCTCTACGCCCCGCCGTCGCCCCTGACAGACCCCCTCGCCATCATCGTCTGGGACAATGTCGGCTACCTGATTGCCGATAACCGGCGCGAGGCCCTGTTCAATGAGCTTGTCGACCGGGTGGGGCTCTCAGCCGAAGCCCTCGTCGCCGCGCCGTATGAGGTGCTGTTCGACATCGCACAGAGGGGCGGGATGCGGCCGGAGGAGCGGGTGGAGCGCCTGCGGACCATCGGCAAGCTGACCCTCGATGCGGGCGGGGATCTCGCCGCCGCGCTGCGGGCCGCGGGCCCCGCGAAGGCTCGCGCGCTGTTGAAGCGCTTTCCCACCATCGCCGATCCGGGGGCGGACAAGATCCTGCTGTTTTCGGGGTTGGAGGTAAGGCCGGCGCTG
>CAIUZX010000241.1 GCA_903903715.1 uncultured Caulobacterales bacterium | reverse complement strand
TCCCCCTCGCAACCCTCCTCACCCCCAACGCCCCGGAAGCCGCCGCACTGACCGGCCGCAGGGTGGAAAGCGAGGCGGACATGCGCGCCGCCGCGCAGGACCTGCTGGCCATGGGCGCCAAGGCGGTGCTGATGAAGGGCGGACATCTTGAGGGCGACCGGCTCGTCGACCTCCTTGTCACCCGCGACGATGAGGTCCGCTTCGAGGTCGAGCGGATCGCGACGCGCCACACCCACGGGACTGGCTGCACGTTGGCATCGGCCATCGCCGCGGGGCTGGCCAATGGCCGTACGCTAAGTGACGCCGTCGCCGCGGCGCGGGCCTACGTGGTCGAGGCGATCCGCCAAGCGCCCGGCTTCGGCGCCGGACACGGCCCGCTGGACCACGCGTTTCCGCTCAGAGCGGCGGCTGAAATGATTCGTAACCGAGATTGACCCCATGGAAGAAGCTTAAGCTGCTACACGTCCGGCGGTTTTTGCAAGTGACCCATCCGTCCGGGGGAGCGTTATGCCTGTCGCCTTCATAGATCTCGCCGCCCAACGCGCTCGCATCGGCGCCCGTCTGACCGAGTCCATGCTCAAGGTCGTGGAGTCAGGCGCCTATATCCAGGGCCCGGCGGTGCGCGAGCTTGAGGCGAAACTGGCCGAGTTCGGGCAGGCGAAACTCGCCCTCACCTGCGCGAACGGCACGGACGCTCTGGTCCTGCCGCTGAAGGCCTGGGGGATCGGTCCGGGAGACGCCGTCTTCTGCCCCTCCTTCACCTTCGCCTCCACCGCCGAGGTCGTGCCCTGGACGGGCGCCTCTCCCGTCTTCGTCGATATCGACCCCGTCACTTACAATATAGACCCGGCCTCGCTGGAGGCGGCCATCCTGGAGGTGAAGGCCAGGGGCGAGCTCACCCCCCGCGTCGTGATTGCGGTCGACCTGTTCGGTCAGCCCGCCGACTATCCCAAGATCAAGGCGCTCTGCGACCGGCATAATTTAAAGCTGATTGCAGATTCCGCGCAGGGCTTCGGTTGCACGCTGAACGGTCTGCATCCGCTGCACTGGGCCGATATCGCCACCACCAGCTTCTATCCGGCCAAGCCCTTGGGCTGCTACGGCGACGGTGGCGCGGTGGTGGTGGATGACGCAGGCCTCGCCGAGCGGATCGACAGCCTGCGCGTCCACGGCAAGGTGGTGGCGAGCGATCTGGCGGGTCGCACCTTTGACCATGATCCGAAGTATCTCAGCATGCGGATCGGGCTGAACTCCCGCCTCGACACCCTGCAGGCGGCGGTGCTGCTGGAGAAACTGGCCATATTCGAAGACGAGATCGCCGCCCGCAACCGCGTCGCCGCTCGCTACAATGAAGGCCTCGCGCCACATGTGCTGCGCACGCCTCAGGTCATCGCAGGCGGCGTGTCCACCTGGGCGCAGTACACCATCGAGCACGCGGACCGCGACGGCCTCGCCCAACACCTGAAAGCGCAAGGCGTGCCCACCGCCGTCTACTACCCGGCGCCCCTGCACCGCCAGCCGGCGTTCGACATATATCCCGCCGTAGGCGGCGCGCTTGCCGTCACGGACGCTGCGGCCATGACCGTGATCAGTCTGCCGATGCACCCCTATCTTACCGAAGCGGACCAGGACCTGATCATCGCCGCCGTCGCCGCCTATCAGGGCTGACGCCCATTACGACTGAAGGCCGGGCGAATCAGTCACGCGGGAGAGGACCCGTTCGTCGCGAATCGCAGGCCATCGGGCGTTCGGAGGTCTGACGACGGCCCAGGCGCGCTCTTGCCGATTTTGGCCAAGTCTTATCAATAGGTTAACATCCGATCCCGCACTTCATCCACCTCAGCGGAGGGAACCTGAGGCTTCTTGCTCGTCGAGCGCGGACGATGTGGGTCCGCCGAATAACTACCTTTCATGGTTAACTTAATAGTTATGAGCCGCTTATGATTGCATTATAGCATTTCGCGTTTCCAATCCCCGGATCTACAGTTACGCTCAAGATGAATGCGGCCCGTTTTCAAGCGGTCGAGGGGAAAGTTGAAATGAAACTGCTGCCGAAGGGTATTTCGCTCCAACGTGATCGTGCGCCGAAGCCGGCAGCGATTGCGACCGCGCCAACCACCCCGACCGCCCCCGTTCAGATCCAAGCTCCGGTTGAAGAGGCCACGGACGACGTCAGCCACGAGATCGGCGCGCGTTATGAAACCGTGTCTCAACGGATCGAAGACGCAATTGATATCTTCGATCAGATCCAGCCGCTCGCGCAGGTCATCGCCCAGATCCGTGAGGCTGTGCAGGCCGAGTTTCAGGAGCGGCGCGCCGAACACGGCGAGCTTCTCGGCCTTCGGGCGAATATCGAACAATCCCGCGTCCGGCTTGAGCAGGCCGACCAGCAGAACCGCGAAACGCAAGCCCGTCTTGCGCGCACGGAGGCTGAACTCTTCGAAACCCAGGCCCGCGCAGAAGCCGACCGGCGCAAGCTCGAGGCCACCCTCGCCGATGAGCAGCAGGTCCGCGCCGACCTGACCCACACCCAGGCCCGGGCGGGCCAGCTCGAAGACGCTCTGAAGAACGCTCTCGACTCCGTCAGCCAGCTTTCGGAAGACCGCGAAGCTCTGCGCGAACAACTGTCCGTCAGTGAGGAGCGGCGCCGTGAGGCGGACGCCACCAGCGGCCGGAACCATCAGGTCGCCCTGATGGCGCAGGAAGAACTGGCCGTGATGCGCAAGCAGCTGGACGCCACCAACGCAGACGTGACCCGCCTGAACCGTCAGGTCGCCGAGCTCGACAGCCTCCTGGGCTCCGAGCGCGCCCGCGCCCGTGGGCTTGAGGCGTCCCTCGCCTCCACTCAGGAGGAAAGCCTGCGGTCGAACCGGGCCATCGAGGCCCGTCTGGAAGCGGCGCGCGCGGAACTCACCGTGGCCAACGGCAAGCTTGAGTCGTATCTCGCGCAGACCGCCAAGCTCGAAGGCCTCAACGCGGAAGCCGCCCTGCGCCTCAACGACGCGCTGGCCGGCCAGCGAGGCAGCGAGCGTCAGCTGGCGGAACTGCAGATCGACTTCGGGCGCGCTGAAGAGCGCAACCGCGCTCTCGACGAAGAGCTCGCCGCCATGCGGGTGCGCCTGGCGACCGTTGAGTCGGCCCGCACTGCGGCGGTGGAGCGCAGCGATCAGCTGTCCAAGCAGTTGCAGACCACCGAGATCGCCCTCAAGCGCGGCGAAACCCGCGCCGCCGAGCTGCGCGAGCGTCTGGAAGCGGCTCAGGCCGAAAACGCCCACCGTCGTTCGACCATGGAAGAGCGTCTCGCCAACCTGGAAGCCGGTCTGGAGCGCGAGCGCGCAGAACGCACGATCGCTGAAGGCGCTCTTGAGTCCCTGCGGCGAGAACGCGGCCGGGCGGGCGGCGATCATTCGACCAGCGAAACGAACCTCGCCGCCCACGGCTGAACCCGACAGGCGCGCAAACTTCGTGATTTGAAGTCACGTGCCCTCGGTGTATGGTTAACGCGTTCAGGGAGGGCGTCATGTCGAACATTCGTCGCGTAGGCCGGGCTGTTGTGCTGGCATTGGGAATGGTTAGCCTTGCAGGCGCGTTGTCCGGCTGCGCCGTAGGCGTTTCCGCTGGCGCCGGAGCGGCCGTCACGGTTACGGATACATACAACGAGCGTCCGCACGCCGGGATCACGTCTGACCCCTACATGTCTCGTTCAGCCGCCGGGGCTGCGGATCGCGCCGCCGATCGCGCTGTCGCCGAAGCTTCGGGCCGTCCCCGCCACTAACTTTGAACGCGAGAGATTGTTGGCGTCCCGGTCGTCGACCGGGCGCTAAATTAGCGTTTTCAAATCCCGAACCGATCCAATCAGCGGGATGAGGTGTTGGACTCGCCTGACGTTTCAGCTGTCTTGGGCTCTGCAACCGGGCAGACGGCGGAGATGCGCCTCGCTTCGGTAGACGCCGTGCCGCCCACCGGCAGCCCGTTGAGGCTCCACTTCGCAGACAGCTTGAACCACTCCGTGCCGTACTCGCCGGAGGCGTCGATCTGTACGGTCAGACCCTTCTTGTCGACGCAGGTCCCATGCAGCCGAATCTTCCCGTCGGTCACGTCCCGCGTGGAATACTCGCACTTGTAGTGCTTGTTCGACGGATTGGTCATGAAGCTGTTGACCTGCGCAGCGGTCAGGCAGCGCTTGTCCTCCGTGATCTTGGTGACCACGAAGTTCGATTTGTTCACGCTGCGCCAGTAGCCCGGCAGCACCGACACGTCCGCGCCCGACGCCGTCACAGCCGCGCCCCATCCGATGAGGGCGGAGACCACCGCGAGGCCGATCATACGCTTGTCAGACATCTTTCCGTATCCCGCACTGTGGCGCCGCTGACTGCCAGATTAGGCCGATCAGGTCGTTAGGATTGGGGCCGGGAAAAGACCATCCCGGGGCTTTCAGGGCTTTTCGGTCGAGACCTGTCGCCCAAAAGTCACATCAGATTCGGGGAGCGTGCGCCAGGCGCAACAAGTTGGCGGCTCCCGGCGCGCCGAAGGGCGTGCCTGCGAGAATGAGGACGCGCTCTCCTGAGCCGGCGAGACCGAGCCGGGCGGCGAGATCCACCGCCTCGTCGGTCATGTCCTCCAGACTGGCCGGGTTGGCGCCCACCCGGGGCTCCAGTCCCCAGACCAGAGCCAGGCGTCGCGCCACCGCCAGATGCGGGGTCAGGGCCAGAACCGGTTGCAGCGCGCGCTCCCGCGCGAGGCGCCGCGCCGTGCCTCCGGTCGTGGTGAAGGCGACGAGGCAGGCGACGGAGGCCCGCTCCGCCGCCGCACGGGCGGCGGCCACGAGGGCGTCGACATCCTCATCCTCGAGCGCGTCCCGTTCCGCGCCCATCAGTTCGGGCCAGCGCGGATCCTGCTCCACGCGTGCGATGATCCTCGACATGATCGACGCCGCCTCGAGGGGATAGTCGCCTGACGCGGTCTCGGCGGACAGCATGAGCGCGTCCGCGCCTTCATAGACCGCGTTGGCGACATCAGACGCCTCCGCCCGGGTCGGTGTGGCGGAGTGGGTCATGCTCTCCAGCATCTGGGTGGCGACGATGACTGGCACGCCACGTCGCCGGGCGGCGCGGAGGATGGTCTTCTGCGCAGGCGGCACTTCCTCCGGCTCAAGCTCGACCCCCAGATCCCCGCGGGCGATCATGACACCGTCGCAGAGGTCCAGAATCTCGTCGAGCTGAGTAAGGGCCGCCGGCTTCTCGATTTTGGCCATGACCGCGGCCCGTCCCTGCACGAGCTGACGCAGCTCGGCCATGTCCGCGGGGCGCTGCACAAACGAAAGGGCGACCCAGTCGACGCCGATGCGCAAAGCGAAGGCGAGGTCCTGGCGATCCTTGGCCGTCAACGCCGCGAGGGGGATGACCGCGCCGGGAAGGGCGACGCCCTTGCGGTCAGACAGCTCCTGACCCTGCACAACCTCGACCATGACGCCCTTGGCGTCCGTCTCGACGACGCGCAGCCGCACCTTGCCGTCGTCCACCAGCAGCGTCACCCCCGGCGTCATTGCGGCGAACAGCTCCGGATGCGGCACACAGACCCGGGACTCATCGCCGGGAGTCGGATCCTGATCCAGACGCAGCCTCTGCTTCGGCGCGACCGCGATCTTGCCATTGACGAACTTGCCGAGCCGCAGCTTCGGTCCCTGAAGGTCCGCCAGGGCCGCGAGCGGGCGCCCGGTCGCCAGCTCCGCCGCCCGCACGGCGGCGAGGGCGGCGGCGTGATCCTCATGCGTCCCGTGGCTGAAATTCAGCCGGAAGACATCCACGCTCGCCCGCGCCAGCGCTTCAACCATGGCGGGGTCCCGGCTGGCGGGGCCGAGGGTGGCGACGATGCGCGCGCGACGGTTCCGGATCATCGGCTCATTCGGGTCAAGGTGTTGGCGGGGGCTGAAACAGGCTTAACGGGGTTACGCTGACGTTTGCATCAAAGGCTGCGCATGCGGCAAGCAAAATGGCCGGAGCGGCGGTCTTTCCGCTACGGAAACTGGGGAAAAAGGTCTTCGAGCCGATGGTTTGGGTCTGGCGAGCCCGCCCGCCCCGCCCCACATTCTGTCGCGCAGAGGGATGCGGGGACCGGAGGGGACGTGACGGCCAACACGGCGGATCTTGATCGGGCGCGCCTGAGCCGCGCCCTGGAGCGGGTGGCGGGCGGCGACGCAGCGGCGCTGGAAGATCTCTATCGTCGCACCTCCGCGAAGCTATTCGGCGTGGTCCTGCGTATCTTGGGGGACCGTAGCGAAGCTGAGGACGTTTTGCAGGACGTCTACATCACCATCTGGAACCGTGCCGGGAGCTATGACGCCACCCGCGGCGTCAGCCCGATCACCTGGCTCGCCACCGTCGCGCGCAATCGGGCCATCGACCGCGCGCGCTCCCGCGGCCTGCGGCAGACGAAACCCATCGAGGCGGCGGTGGACGTCGCGGACTCCGAACCGCTGGCCTTCGTCGGCCTGGAATCTGCGGACGAGGCGCGGCGCCTGAAGGCCTGCCTTGAGGCGCTGGACGCCAGGCAGGCCAACGCCATCCGCACCGCGTTCTTCGACGGCGTGACCTACGAGGCGCTGGCCGCCCGGCTGGGCGCGCCGCTGGGCACGGTGAAAAGCTGGATCCGCCGGGGACTGGCGGGCCTTAAGGCGTGCTTGAGCGCATGACCGGTCCTGACCTTTCCTCGACAGCGCCTGAACCGCCGGAAGATCTCGCCGGCGAGTATGTGCTGGGCGTGCTCGACACCGCCGCCTGGCGGGAGGCGAGCTTGCGCCTGCGCACCGACGATGTCTTCGCCGCGGAGGTGCGCAAGTGGGAGGACCGTCTGGCGGCCCTCCTGATCGCTGCGCCGGACCTGGCCCCGTCGCGGGACCTTTGGCCGGACATTCGCCGCGCGCTTCCGGCGGACCGCGGTGGGTCAGTGGCGTACTGGAGAGGGCTCGCCGCTGCGTCCGGCCTGATCGCCGCCGCGTGTCTTGCCGTCGTGATCATGGACCGGGGACGCCCGCAGACGATCGCTTCGCCGACCCCCGCCGTCATCGAGACCGCCGCGGCGCCGGAGGAGCCGATGCAGGTTGCGCTGCTCAAGCCTGTGACCGGCCCGACGGCGTTCGTCGCGACCCTCGACCGCAAGCGGCGCATCATGACCGTCTCCCCCGGCGCGGCCCCGACGCCAAAGGGCAAGTCCTTGGAGCTCTGGATGATCCCCCCCGGCGGCGCACCGCAGGCCTTGGGTGTGATCCCGTCGGACCGCTCCGCAAAAATGCCGATGCCGGAGGCCTTCGAGGGCCGCGGCGATACGCCCATCGTGCTGGCGGTGTCGCTGGAGCCTGAGGGCGGATCGCCGACCGGCCACCCCACCGGGCCCGTCGTCGCCCGGGGCCGCTTCAGCGCGGTCTGACTCTACGCGTCTTCGACGAAGCGCAGGTCAGGCCTTACGTATTCGGACATGATCGCCTTCGCCGTCGGCGGGATCGTCGCGGCCTTGCGGGTGTCGAGGTCGAAATTCACCGCGACAGCCTCAGCGAAGGCCCAGGGCGCGCCGCTGATGGGATCGATCATCCAGTGACCGATGCGCTGGGTCTTGTCCTCGAACCCGGCGAGGCCCGAGCACAGGCGCACATGGTCGCCGCATCGCGGCCAGTCGAGATAGGCCAGTCGGTATTCGAGCACAGCGCCGCCGATCCGGCGCGGCCCCTCCTCGGGCGAGGCCTCCGCCACCCGCTCCCGCACCCCCGCCAGCAGGGCGGGCACGCCGTCAGACACGCGGCCGATGAACTGCTCCGCCCGCATGCGACCGAACACGTCCACCTGATCGGGCATGAT
>CAIUZX010000240.1 GCA_903903715.1 uncultured Caulobacterales bacterium | reverse complement strand
TGATCTAGTGGTCCGATTCCGACATTTGCATCCCTGATGTACCTGCCGCCGAGCAAATGTCGGAATCATAAGGGCCACTAGCGAACTTATGGATTCTAGTGGATTTTTCGAATTTGACATTCGAAACTTCGCCAAGTGTCAAACGGGAATCGAATGTCAAATTCAATCCACTAGCGACGCCCGAACTCACCTTCGGCCAAACAGGCGCTCCACATCCGCGAGCTTCAGCTCCACATAGGTGGGGCGCCCATGGTTGCATTGGCCTGAATGGGGCGTCGCCTCCATCTGGCGAAGAAGCGCGTTCATCTCCGGCGCCGACAGCCGCCGCCCGGCGCGGACCGAGCCGTGGCAGGCCATGGTCCCGCACACCTCCGCCAGCCGCTCGGACAGTGCGAGCGCCTGCCCGGCTTCGGCCAGATCATCGGCGATGTCGCGGACAAGGCCCGCCACATCCGTGTCGCCCAGGAGAGCGGGCGTCTCCCGCACCAGCACGGCGCCGGGACCGAAGGCCTCCAGCACCAGGCCAAGCTGCGCCAGCTCTTCAGCCCGCGAAGCCACCCGCTCGGCGTCCGCGGGGTCAAGCTCGACGACTTCGGGCAGCAGCAGCGCCTGCCGCGCCACGCCGCCCTCGCTCATCTCGGTCTTCATCCGCTCATAGACGAGGCGTTCATGTGCGGCGTGCTGGTCGACGATGACGAGGCCGTCCCGCGTCTGGGCGACGATATAGGTGGCGTGGAGCTGCGCCCGGGCGGCGCCGAGGGGGAAGTCCTCCAGTTCCTGAACGGGCGGCTGAGCTTCGGGCTGCGTCTCTGCATACTCGAGGGGCGGCCCCTCGAACTCCACCCGGGCGGAGCGTTCCGAGAGGCCGGGGAGGAGCGTCGTGACGGGCGGGCTCTGCGACCACATCCCGCTGCCCCGCCAGCCCGGAGCCGCAGTGGGCGTATAGGATGGAACAGCGCCTTGCGGACGAAAGCCGCCCAGCGCGCCTTGCGCCGTCGTGGTGGCGGACCGGTGCCCGGCGGCGGCCAGCGCGTGGCGCAGGGCGCCGATGATCAGGCCGCGCACGAGCCCCGGATCGCGGAAGCGCACCTCCGCCTTGGCCGGATGCACGTTCACGTCCACCTCCTCCGCCGACAGCTCCACATAGAGGGCCGCGACGGGGTGGCGGTCCCGCGCGAGGAAGTCGGCATAGGCCGCGCGCAGGGCGCCGCCGATCAGCCGGTCCCGCACCGGGCGGCCGTTGACGAACAGGTACTGATGCTGAGCGTTGCCCCGGCTGTAGGTCGGCAGGCCCGCATAGCCGGTGAGGCGCACGCCCTCCCGCGTCTGGTCGATCAGCAGCGCGTTGTCGGCGAAATCCCGGCCCAGCACCTCGGAGAGGCGCCGCAATCGCCCCTCGACCCCAGCGGCTTCGGCCGCGAAGCGTAAGGCGCGGCGACCGTCGAGATCGAGGGTGAAGGCCACCGCCTCGTGCGCCATGGCCTGCCGCTTGACCTCTTCGGTGACGGCCAGCGCCTCGGCCCGCTCGGACTTCATGAATTTCAGGCGGGCGGGCGTCGCGTAGAAGAGGTCGGTCACCTCGATCCTGGCCCCATGGGGGCCGGGAAAGGCGGCAGGGCTTACGGGGCCGACGGCGCCTGCGTCTACCAGGATCCTGCAGGCGTCCTCGCCCTTTACCCGGGCGCTGATCGACAGCCGCGCGACCGAGCCGATCGAGGGCAGGGCCTCTCCGCGAAAGCCCAGCGTATAGATGTTGAGAAGGTCGTAGACACCCTCGGCGGAGGGGGCGAGCTTCGAGGTGGCGTGACGCTCCACCGCCAGCGGCAACTCGTCCGCGGTCATGCCGGAGCCGTCGTCGGCCACCAGAATGCGCGCGAGCCCGCCGTGGTCGACTTGGATCTCGACCTTTGTCGCACCAGCGTCGAGGGCGTTCTCGACGAGTTCCTTCAGGGCGCTGGACGGGCGTTCGACCACCTCGCCCGCGGCGATTCGGTTCACGGTTTCAGGCGGCAGGCGGCGGATCGTCATGGCGTAGCGTTAGCCCGATTCCGCCGATCAGATCAGGACGCCCTTAGAGGCCGGGAAGCTTGATCAGGCTGGTTGCGGGCGAGCGGCGGATCACGACGGGCTTGTCGCCGACGGTGGCCTTGATGCGGGCCTCTTCCTCGGTCGCGTTCAGCGGAGCGGACGCTTCGACCGCTGCGCGGCGGGTCGCCGCGACCTTGGCCGGATCCGGCTTGGACGGCTTCCAGAACATCACGGAGTCCGCAAAGCTCTTGTCCTTGTGCGCCACTTCGCCGAACTCGTCGTCGACCACGTAGCGGATCAGGGGATCGGCTTTCGAGGTGCCGACCCGCGCGGACAAAAGCTTCTCGCCTTCAGAGCGCTTCACGGCCGCAGCCTCGCCCAGAATCGCCTGACGGGCGGCGCTTTCGGGCTGCAGCTCCTGCGGGCGCGGCTCGCCCGGCGTCGGCGGACGCAAGGAGTAGTCCGGCGGCAGGGTCAGCGGCGCCTTGGCGACCACGCGAAACTCGTCCGGCGTGACCTTGCCGAAGCCCAGCGCGTCCGCATTGGCGCAGCCGTTCAGGGCGGCGGCGGTCGCCAGCAGCGCACAGACGGAAAGGGCCGTCGAAATCTTGCCCGTCGAAATATGGGACGTGAAGGCCATCAGAACTGCTCCTCGGCTTTTGCCGAACTTCGTTGCACGAAGGACTAGCGCATAAATAGCCATTGCGCCAAGTCCGTTGGTTAAGTGGCGATCACGCCTTTTTCGGGGCGCTGGGCTCTAGCCCCAGGAGATCGGCCGCCAGACAGGCGACGCCGATGTCGATGGCCATGTCCGCCACGTTGAACACCCAGGGAAAATGCAGGCCGGAAAAGTCGAGGAAGTCGGCGACGGCGCCGATGAACACCCGGTCGATCAGATTGTTGCCGATGGCGCCGCCGAGGATCAGGCCCATCCCGACGGCGGGGATCAGGCGCTGGGCGGATCTTGCAAAATAGATCAGGGCCGCGACGGCCACGCAGGCCACCAGCACCAGCAGCCAGCGACCCACCTGACCGGAATCGCGGAACATGCCGAAGGTCACCCCGTGGTTCCAGACCATGGAGAGGTTGAAGATCGGCGGGGCCACCTCGATCTGGAACCGCTCGGGCAGGTGCAGCACATGCACCACCCACCACTTCGAAAGCTGATCGAGGATGAGCGTCGCGCCCGCCACGCCAAAGGCGAGACGCCCGTAGGCGGTCACGCCAAACCGGTCGAACAGACGGGTGAGGGGAAAGACCTCAGACATGTTCTGCGGCCTTTCGGTGCGCATCGGTCCACGCCACGGCGTCCTCGCAGCGCAGGCAGAGGCGCTTGGGGGCCTTCACTTCGTCCAGCACCTTCCAGCAGCGCTGGCATTTTTCGCCGGTCGCGCGGAGCACCTCGCCGCCGTAGCTGCGCCCCTCCTGATCAAGAGCCTTCAAGTCCGCGCGGCTGGTGCGGAAGACGTCGGCCGGATCGACGCCCTGGAACGCGGCGAACGTGTCCTTGTCCACGGTGACGACGGGGTGCGCCTCCAGCGATGCGCCGATGACCTTTTGATTGCGCTGTTCCTCGATCATGCCGTTGACGGCTTCGAGGGCGCCTTCAATCCGCCGCCAGCGGTCGGCCTCGGCGTCATTCTTCCAGGTCGGATCGGGATCCGGCAACTCTCGCTGGATGTTCGGCCCCCGGTCCGGGAAGCGGGTGGTCCAGGCCTCTTCCGTGGTGAAGGCGGCCAGCGGCGACAGCCACACGGTCAGGCGCAAAAAGGCGAGATCCATCACCGTCCGCACGCCCCGGCGGCGCAGGCTGTCCGGCCGGTCGCAATAGAGGCTGTCCTTGCGGATATCGAAATAGAGCGCCGACAGGTCCTGATTGCAGAACTGGCTGACCGCGCGCCAGGCCTCC
>CAIUZX010000239.1 GCA_903903715.1 uncultured Caulobacterales bacterium | reverse complement strand
GGGTGAGCGACCAGCGCGCTCTCCAGCTCCGCCGTGCCCAGCCGGTGGCCGGAGACGTTCAGCACGTCGTCCACCCGCCCGGTGATCCAGTAATAGCCGTCCGCGTCCCGGCGGCAGCCGTCCCCGGTGAAGTAGCGCCCAGGATAGGTGGAGAAGTAGGCCTCGAAGAAGCGCTGCGGATCGCCCCACAGGGTCCGCGCCTGTCCGGGCCAGCTGTCGGTGAGGCAGAGGTTGCCCTCAGCCGCGCCCTCCAGCGTCTCCCCCGTCCCGTCGACCAGTTGCAGCATGACGCCGGGCAGGGGCTTTGACGCCGCGCCGGGTTTTAAGTCCGTCGCGCCGGGGAGCGGGCTGATCAGGCAGGCGCCGGTCTCGGTCTGCCACCAGGTGTCGACGATGGGACAGCGGTGTTCCCCCACCACCCGGTGATACCAGAGCCAGGCCTCCGGATTGATCGGCTCGCCGACGGAGCCGAGGATGCGTAAGGATTTGCGGGAGGTGCGGCGCACCGGCTCCTCCCCCTCCCGCATCAGGGCGCGGATCGCCGTGGGCGCGGTGTAGAAGATCTCGACCTGATACTTGTCCACGATCTGCCAAAAACGGCTGGTCGAGGGATAGTTGGGCACGCCCTCGAACATCACCGTCGTCGCGCCGTTGGCGAGGGGGCCGTAGACAATGTAGCTGTGCCCCGTCACCCAGCCCACATCGGCCGAGCACCAGAAGACTTCGCCGGGGCGATAGTCGAAGATGATCTCGTGCGTCCAGCTCGCCCAGGCAAGGTACCCGCCCGTGGTGTGGAGCACGCCCTTCGGCTTTCCCGTGGAGCCCGAGGTGTAGAGGATGAACAGCGGATCCTCCGCACCCATCGCCTCGGCGGGGCAGTCGGGAGAGGCCGCCGCCACCTCCGCCTCATAGCTGTAGTCGCGGCCCTCCACATGGGCGACCGCAGCGCCGGTGCGGGCGACGACCAGCACGGTCTCCACCGTCGGCGATTGCACAAGGGCCGCGTCCAGATTCGCCTTCAGCGGCGTCGCCTTGCCGCCGCGCACGCCCTCGTCGGCGGTGATGACCAGCTTCGTGCCGCAGTCGTTCAGGCGGCTGGCCAGCGCATCAGGGGAGAAGCCTGCGAACACCACCGAGTGGATCGCGCCGATCCTGGCGCAGGCCAGCATGGCGTAGGCGGCTTCGGGGATCATCGGCAGATAGAGCGTCACCCGGTCGCCGCGCCCAACACCTTTCGCCTTCATGACATTGGCGAGGCGGCAGACCCGCTCGTGCAGCTGGCGATAGGTGATCCTTTCGCTCGCTCTTGGATCATCCCCCTCCCAGATGATCGCCGTCTGGTCGCCTCGCTCCGCCAGATGCCGGTCGATGCAGTTCTCGGACACGTTGAGCGCGCCGTCCTCGAACCAGCGGATGTGGAAGTCGTCCTTGTTGAAGGAGACGTCCTTCACCCGCGTGAACGGCGTGCGCCAGGAAAGCCGCTCCCCGATCCGACGCCAGAACGCGTCCGGCGCCGTCGCCGCCTCGTCGCAGAGGCGCTGATAGGTCTCAGCCGTGACGTGAGCGATCTTGGCGAAGTCGGCTTTGACCGGGAAGAGCTGCTCATTGAGCATGGGTCTGCACTCTCAGATTGAGGGATGAGAATTGACGCGCCGGGCGCGGGCGCCGTGACAGCCCCGCGCCCGGTTGTCAGGGGCCTAGTCGTCCTGCAGCACCCGATCCTTGGTCTCGGGCAGGAACAGGGCGCCGATGATGAAGGTCACCGCCGCCACCGACACCGGATAGATCAGCCCGGCGAAGATGTTGCCCTTGAAGGTGGCGATGGCCAGCATGAAGAAGGGCAGGAACCCGCCGAACCAGCCGTTGCCGATGTGGTAGGGCAGGCTCATCGAGGTGTAGCGGATCCTGGTCGGGAAGAGCTCCACGAGGTAAGCGGCGATCGGGCCGTAGACCATCGTCACATAGAGGACGAGGATGAACAGGATCCCGATGGTCTTGGGCCAGTCCACCTTGGCGAGGTCCGCCTTGGCGGGATAGCCCGCCGCCTTCAGACCCGCAGCCAGCGCCTGGGTCAGGGCCTTGGCCTTGGTCGGCTTGTCCGCGTCAGGCTTGGGGAACACCGCCGTCTTGCCGTCCTTGGCCGTGGTGACGGCGTAGGTCTTGGCCTTGGCGTCATAGGTCAGCGTCGCAGCGGAGCCGAAACTGATCGAAAGCTCCGGCGCCCCGGCGGCGGCTTCGGCCCGCGCATAGTTCACCCCTTGCGCATAAAGGGCGTTCATCGACTTGTCGCAGACCGAGGTCGGGTTGTTGTTGAACGCCTTGGCGAAGAAGCTGGTCTCGCACTTGGCCGCGACCACCGAGACGGGGGAGGCCTTTTGCGCGGCGATGAGGTCGGGATTGACCACCGATCCCAGGGCGTTGAACAGGGGGAAGTAGGTGACGACCGCGAGCAGGCAGCCCGACAGGATGATCCACTTGCGCCCGATCTTGTCCGACAGCCAGCCGAACACCAGGAAGAACGGCGTGCCCAGCGCCAGCGCCGCCATGATGGCGATGTAGGAGCTGACATAGTCGAGCTTCAGGGAGTTCTGCAGGAAGAACAGGGCCTGGAACTGTCCGGCGTACCAGACGACCCCCTGCCCCATGGTCAGGCCGAAGATGGCCAAAAGCACGATCTTGCCGTTCTTCCAGTTGCCGAAGGCGTCGGCGAAGGGGTTGGTGGAGTGCTTGCCCGACGCCTTCATCGCCGCGAACAGCGGGCTCTCGTTCAGCATCAGCCG
>CAIUZX010000238.1 GCA_903903715.1 uncultured Caulobacterales bacterium | reverse complement strand
CCCGCGCCTCAACTGAACTTTTTTCGGGAATCGTTCAATTTTTTTGGGGTAAACGCCCTGCGATCACACGTCACGTGACTTGCGCGGGCGACGCTTCGGCCCGTCTATTAGGCCATGACCTCATCCCTCCCCAAGACGATGGCCGCCGTACTCCTGACCGGACATGGCGGTTACGATCAGTTGCAATACCGGGAGGATGTTCCCGTCCCCTCCCCGGCGCCGGGTGAAGTGCTGATCCGCGTCGGCGCGGCGGGGATTAACAATACCGACCTCAACACCCGCACCGGCTGGTACGCGAAGGCTGCAGATGACGCCGCCCCTGTAGAGAGCGGGGCCTGGACCGGAGAGGCCCTGCGCTTTCCCCGCATTCAGGGCGCGGATGTATGCGGCGTCATCGTGGCGCTGGGCGAAGGGGTTGAGACATCGCGGCTCGGGCGTCGTGTCTTGGTGCAACCGTGCCTCACCTCATTGCGTAGGGACGGACAGGACATCTGGCTGGGCTCGGAGCGGGACGGCGGATTTGCTCAGTACACGACAGCCCCCGCCGCCGACGCCTTCGATATCGACAGCCCCCTGACGGATGTCGAGCTCGCCGCCTTCCCCTGCGCCTACGGCACGGCCGAGAACCTCCTGACCCGGGCGGGGGTGGCGAAGGGCGAAACGGTGCTCATCACCGGCGCGACCGGGGGCGTGGGCTCCGCCGCCGTCCAGCTCGCCGCACGGCGGGGGGTGCGGGCTCTCGCTGTCGTCTCTCGCGAGAAGCTCGAGGCCTGCCACGTTCTGCCGGCGGAGCAGCTCATCGTGCGGGAGGACGGGCTGGCGTCGCAGGTCGCCAAGGACAGCGTGGATGTGGTGATCGATCTCGTCGGCGGGCCGGACTGGCCGTCCCTGCTGACGGCGCTGAAGCCCGGCGGGCGCTACGCCATCTCCGGCGCCATCGGCGGACCGCTGGTCCAGCTCGACCTTCGGACGCTCTACCTGAAGGACCTGACCCTCATGGGCTGCACGGCCCAGTCGGCGGAGGTGTTCAAGGCCCTGATCGGGCATATCGAGCGGGGCGAGGTCCGCCCGCTGGTGGCCGCCACCTATGCGCTGAAGGACCTTGCGCGCGCGCAAGGCGACTTCGCCGCCAAACGCCACCTCGGCAAGCTCGTCGTCGTCCCGCCAGCTTAGGCGACGTCCGAGACATACCGCGGATCGTGCGGCGTGCGGCCGAACACCTTGCGGATCAAGGGCTCGAAGTGGGCCAGCGGCAAGGTGTCGTAGTCGGGATCAAACGACGCCTGATCCCAAGCTTCGCAGAAATGCGCGCAGGCGGCGTACCAGGGATGATCCTTGAAGCGGTCGCGCATGTTGCGGTCGCCGCCCATGTGATGGACGTAGTAATAGGCCTGGAACAGGCCGTGCTGCTCCACGATCCAGGTCACCTCCGGCCGCACATAGGGCCGGATCACCCCCGCCGCGATCTCCGCGTGATTGTAGGGGGACAGCTCGTCGCCGATGTCGTGGATGAGGGCCGCCACCACCATCTCGTCGTCCGCCCCGTCCCGCAGGGCGCGGGTCGCCGTCTGCAGCACATGACCGAGGCGGGTGAGCGGATAGCCCTCCAGCGAGTGGTCGAGGCGCTGGAGCGTCTCGAGGATCCGGTCCGGCAGGCCCGTCGCGTGGTCCTTCTCCGACTGATCGAGGAGTTCGTAGTCCTCTTTGGTCCCGTCCTTCATCTGACGGAAGCTGACGATGCGGCCCATGCGCTCGCTCCTCGATATGTTCAGTTGACGGACGAGCGGCGCAGAACGCGGTAGAGACTGCGCGGTCCGTCGATGTCGATATAGCAGCCCTGCAGGTGCCGCAGCCCCTCCGCCGGGTCGAAGGACGTACGGCCGTGCAGCAGGCGGACATTATCGAACATCACAAGATCGCCGTCGTCGAGGCGGAAACGGATCTCGAAGGCCTGATCCTTCAGCATGTGATCGAACACCCGGCGGGCGCGGTAGTATTCGGTCAGCGCCTCGGCGCTCATCAGCGGCACGAAGTCGAGGCGCGAGCTGATGTGCACGCCCTCCACCGCTCCGCCTGCGTTCAGCACGATGGGCGTCGCGCTAGCGACCAGCTCCGTCGTCTTGTCCTGGAAGCGATAGCGCACAGGCGTCTCGCTCAGCACCTTGAACGCGGCCGGATCGCTGGCGCGCAGGGCTTCCGCCGCCGCCGCGCCGTCGGCCAGGGTCGACAGGCCGCCCGTGGTCTCGTTGGTCAGGCAATGCAGAAGCTGCACCCCCGGCACCGGCGACCGATAGGGATTGTCCGTATGCGGACCGAGCTCCAGCGCCGTATAGGCGAGGTCGTTGGCGCCGGGGACGGAGCGGACATCGAACATGTCGCCGAAGTTGGTGTCTCGGATGTGCCCAAAGGCCTGACCGACCCGGATCACCGACCGGTCCTTTGACGGCACGCCGCGGAAGAGAATGAAGCCGTATTCGAGGAAGGTGGTCACCCAGTCCAGACGCGTCTCGTCCGACGGCTGTTCCTCCCAGGTCCGCCAGGGCAGATCGGTCAGCTCACCGGTCCAGAGGGTGCGCTCCGGCGTATCGTGATCGCCGATGGGCAGCGCGATTTCGCGGGTCAGGGCCGCCGCATCGAACACGGCGTCATGCGCATCGCTGAAGCTGACGCGCAGGCGCCCGCCGCCGAGGTCCGCCACGGCTTTGACCGACAGATCGAGCGGCAGGTCCGACGGGTCATAGAGGCGCTGGCCGGTGCCGAGGTCGATTTCGGTCGCCGCCGCGCTGCGTTCGCGCAGCCAGATCGGGTGGATAGCGACGCGTTCGCCATCCGGCCACTGCGCGGCCAGTCCCCGTCCCTCTTCGATCACCAGTGTCGGCGCGGTCCGCCCCATCGTCTTCATCTCCGTCCTCAGGGCTGATTGGACCCCACCGTCCGCCGCATCGCATCTTCCGTCGCCGGACGTTGCGCGGAGAACCGCGCCAGCATCCAGTTCCGGAAGACCGCGACGACCGGGTCTGCCAGGTCCTCAGCATGGAATTTCAGGTAATATCCGAACCCGTCCTCGAATACCTCGGAGAACGGCGCAACGAGCTCGCCCTTTGCGATCTCGCCCGCGAACATGTCGACATCGGCGAGCGCCAGCCCGCCCCCCGCCGCGGCGTACTGCATGGCGGAGATGGCGGTGTCGAAGGACAGCCCCCGCTGGGTGTCGATGGTCACGCCGCACTGGCGGGCGTAGGTGGCCCAGAGCAGCCCCCGGGGCTCCCCCTCCAGCTTGACGTGCAAGAGCTCCTGCTCCGCCATCAGCTCGCCCATGGACTTGCCCTGGTTATGGGCCCAGAGCTCCGGCGAGCAGACGGGCGTGACCCGCACCATCCAGAGAAGATCCGTGATCCGATCATCCGAATTTGGACGGTCATAGACGACGGCGACATCCACGTCCTGCGCCGGAAGGCCGGTGACGTGCGAGGAGGACACGTCGATCAGGATGTCGGGAAACTCCTTGCGGAAATCTCGCAGCATCGGCAGCGCCATTTTCTGCAGCAGTGACGGCGGAATGTGCACGCGCAGGGTCCGCACGCCGCGCCCGCCCGCGCGGATGCCGTTCAGCGACTGTTCCAGCCGGTCGAACGCCTTGTGCACCACCGGCAACAGCGCCGCACCAGACTCAGTCAGCACAAGTCCCGTGGGCCTGCGCTCCAGAAGCTGGCAGCCGAGCAGGTCCTCGAGGCTGATGACGTGCCGGCTCAGCGCGCTCTGGGACACATGCAGGGCCTGGGCGCCGGCGGTAAAACTCAAGTGCTGGCCGACCGCCTCGAACGCACGCAGCGCATTGAGCGGGAGCCAGCGCCGATTGATGGTCATCAAGGACACTCGAAAAACGCTTTGTTTTGTACCCGCGAACTTGCGCCGAAGCGAAAGCCTGCGCAATCGCCCGCGCGAGCGAAAAGGAACGCGAAAAACCGGATGGGCCTATGCGGAAAAAAGATTGCCCCGCCGGGAACCCAGCATGGCATGTTTGCGACGATCCCAAGGAGTTGTGATGTACGACCAAGACAAGATCCGGGCTCTGTTTGAGTCCCGTCAGCCGGGCTACAGCCTGCCGCAGGCGCTCTACAACGACGCCGACGCCTTCGCCTTCGATCTCGAAGCCGTGTGGAGACGATCCTGGATCCTGGCGGCGACGGAGGCCGACCTGCCCCGCCCCGGAAGCTACATCTCCACCAATGTGGCGGCGACGCCGGTCATTATCCTTAGGGATCGCGAAGGCGTCGTGCGCGCCTTCCACAACAGCTGCCGCCACCGCGGCGCGCAGATCTGCAGCGGCAAGGGCAAGTCGAACCGCCTCGTCTGCCCCTATCACAAGTGGACCTACGAACTGACGGGCGAACTGGTCAGCGCGACCCGCATGGACGAAGGCTTCGACGCAAGCGACTTCCCGCTCCTCCCCGTGAAATGCGAGGTGCTGGAGGGCGTGATATACATCGCCATCTCCGACGACGTGCCCGACTTCACCCCGTTCCGGGAGCAGTTCGGCCCGCTGATCGCCCCGCACCAGCTGTCGAAGGCCAAGCTCGCCTACGAGTGCACGATCACCGAGAAGGGCAACTGGAAGCTCGTCATGGAGAACGCGCGGGAGTGCTATCACTGCCCCGTCGGTCACCCGGAGCTGTCGCGCAGCTTCCCCGTCGGCGCCCGCGGTTATTTCGAATACGGCGAAGACCCCCGCGAGATCGAGTTCAACGCGCGGATGAAGGCCCTCAACCTGCCGGTCGGACCGGTGGAGGGCGACTGGTGGCAGGCGGTGCGCTTCGTATTGAACGAGGGCTTCGAGACCATGTCCATGGACGGCAAGCCGTCCGTAAAAAAGCCGATGACCACCGCGGGCATCACCGACGTGGGCTCGATGCGCTGGGCGCTGGAGCCGAACACCTTCTGCCACGCGCTGGGTGACTACACCGTCATCTTCATCTGCGAGCCGGTCGGCCCGAACGAGACCGCGGTCACGGTCAAGTGGCTGGTCTCCGCCGATGCGGTGGAAGGCGTGGACTATGAGGTTGAGGACCTGATCGCGCTCTGGAACAACACCAATCTGCAGGACCGGGATCTCGTCGAGAACAACCAGCGCGGCGTGAACTCGGT
>CAIUZX010000237.1 GCA_903903715.1 uncultured Caulobacterales bacterium | reverse complement strand
GCTTCCAGCTGCCGAAGTCCGTGGTCAGACGATCCACCGCCTGCGCCAGCAGCTTCAGCCGCTCTGTGGGGGAATATTCGTCCGACACCCGCTCATAGATGCGGTTCTTGTCGTCGCCGTACTTGTCGATCATGTGAGGCCAGAAGGCGTCGGCCCAGTACTGGGAAAGGGTCATGGCCACCGACTCCCGGCTCCAGCGATAGTCCCAGGCGCGCAAGACCGCAATCGGCTCGGCGAGCTTGGCCTTTAGGGGATCATCCGCCGCCGCCGCGTCCCACGCCTGAACGAGCTTCGGGATCATCACCGCAAAGGCGGGCTGATAGGGGTCGTAGGCGGCGGTCATCAGCCGCTCCAGCGTGTAGTCCGTCTTGCCGTCGAGCAGTCTCAGCGCGTGCACGCCGCGGGCGTTCTCCCCCACATCGTCGAAATAGGCGGGATAGGCCTCGCGCTTCGGGCTCGCCGCCCCCGCCGCCGTATAGGGCCAATTGTTGGCGTTGTAGACATAGCCCGTCGCGGGGTTCACCGCCGAGGGCAGCTCGGACAGGGCGTGCAGCCCCTTCCAGTCATTGGCGGGGTCGGCCCCGTCCACCGTCTTGCCATAGTCGACGGCCCCGTTCCGGCGCGGCGCGAACTGGGGCATCAGGTGGGCGATCTCCCCCTTGTCGTCGGCGAAGAGGGTGTTGTTGGAGGAGTTGGCCTTGAGCGCCGCGACGGTCATGAAGCTCTTGTAGTCGACGGCCTTGGTGCGCAGGAAAGACTGCTGCAGCGCCGCGACCGGCCGGTCCATCATGGCGTAGGTGATCCACTTGTCCTTGGCCTTCCCCACCACGGGGCCGTGATGCGTGCGATAGACGGTGAAGCTGCGGGCGGCCACCTTGCCGTCCGCCCCCCGCACCGGCACGCTCAGCGTCTCCTGCCGGACGCGCTTCCACATCGCGCCGGACTTTGCGAAGGCGTGGCCGCCCCTCTCCTCCACCGTCTCGGCGTAGAAGTTGGCCCGCACCACGCCGGACGAGGTGTGCATCCAGCCGACATGGGCGTTGAAGCCCTGATAGACGAAGAACTGGCCCCAGGTGCTGGCGCCATAGACGTTCAGGCCCTGATCGCTCTCCACCTTGGCTTCGGAGCGGAAATAGAAGCTGGTGTGCGGGTTGATCAGGAGAAGGGCGTGGCCGTCCTTGGTGTTCTTCGGCGCGATGGCGATGCCGTTGGAGCCCTGCAGCTCCCGCAACGGCGACAGGGTCGGCGCGAGCGCGACCTTCGCGTCATCGGCGCGGCCATAGAAGGCGCGCAGATCCTCCAGCGAGATCCGCTCGATATCGCCGCCGATGCTGCCCTCGGAGAAGCTTAAGGCCATCCACGGCGCGTACTTCGCGATGCCGCGGGGCGCGTCGGGGTGCTTGGCGAGATAGAGGTTCAGCCCGTCCGCCCAGGCGACCATCAGCGTTTTCAGCCAGGGCGGGCACTGGCGATAGCGGGCCTTTAGCGTCTTCTCGTCATTGTACATCCGCGCGCGCAGGTCGCTCCACACCGCGCCCTCGCCCTCCACGCTGGCGCGCAGGCCAAGATTATTCAGATAGTTGGCGAGGATGCGGGGATAGTCGTCCTCGGCCTGGGCGTAGATCATGCCGAACACGGCGTCCGCGTCGGTGCGGCCATGGATGTGGGCGATACCGTGATCGTCCCGCACGATCGTCACGTGGGCGGCGTGGTCGGACGACGCGCCCCTCCCCTTCGCCTCCGCCGCGCCGACGGTCAAAAGCCCCGCCATCAGGCCGGCGCCGAACAGGCGGGACGTGCGGGCAAGAGACATGGGCGAAGACTCCGAAGTGTGGAACGACACACTACATCTCGCCGCCGGGCGATCAACACGCCTCAGTAATTAATCTTAGAGTTGTATTATACGTTGCAATTTTGTCCCCATAATAGCAGTAACATTTCGCGTTGCAGACTCCCTTTTCCGGTGAATACTGGCGCTTCTGTCGGCGATGAACAGTATAACGCGCCGACACGCACAGGAGAGCTGCACATGAGCGCGAAGTCGAACCTCACCCTCGGACGTCTGATGCTGGCCGGCGCCGCCGTCATGGCGATCAGCCTGTCGCCCGCGCTGATCAGCTCGGCCAGCGCAGCCCCCTGCCGCGACGACAAGGGCAAGTTCATCAAGTGCCCGCCCGCTCCGGCCAAGCCCAAGACCTGCCGCGACGCCAAGGGCAAATTCATCAAGTGCCCGGCCTGATTTTTTGAGCAAAAGCTTCCGCCGCCCGTGACGCCTCTATCATTCCCGCATTTTCAGACGACGAACCGGTGACCACTTCGTCTGAAAAGGCTCGGTCTTTGTGAGTCCGCATTTTCGACGACGAACCGGTGACCACTTCGTCTAAAAATGCTCGGCTCAGTCCTTGGCGGCGGCGAAGGCGATCCTGACCGGCGCGCGGGCGAGGCGGATCGCCCGGGCGCTCGGCGTGGACATCGGCGAGAAGGCCGGGCCGTCGGCGCTCATGGGAAGCGGCTGGGCGTGGCCCGCCGCGTCGATAAGCTCGCCCGAGCCTGCGCCCACGAACACCACCTTGGTCATCTTCGGCGCCATCAGGCTTAAGGGACCGGCGATCTTCTTCACCGCGCGATTGACCTGCTCCAGCCCCACATTGAAATCGGTGGCGGCGTAGTCGGCGCGCAGCGGCTGGGCGGACATCAGGTCGAGGGACTCCGAAACCTTCGCCCCTTCCGGCGCCTGCATCAGCACATGGACGCGCGCCTTTAGGTCCGCCAGGGACGGCAAAAGCTCCACCCGCCCGTCAGCCGCGACCGGCAGGACGATCTGCTCTGCCCCGCGCAGCAGGAACAGGCGCGGCGCGACTTGTGTCCCTGTGGTCTGGAACCGGTAGGACAGCACAAAGCCGCTGCGCTGTTCCGGCGGCAGATCCAGGTAGGTGTCGAGATAGGCGAAGACCTTGCTCGCCTCGACGTCCCGGGACTTCATCCCGGCGGCCCCGGCGACAGAAGCTTGCGCCGCAAAGGCCATCAACGTCGCCGCCGCCAAACCGATCACACGCCGCATAGTCGTCCCGCCCCTGCCAGAAGCCCGACATCTGACCTGAAAATTTGGCGGAACTAGGCCCACGCTTTTGCCTTTGTCAGGACGGCTTCGACCGTTGCCGGATCAGGCCTTCCTGGGCGGCGCTGGCGACGAGGACGCCAGACTCGGTGTAGATGGCGCCGCGGTTGAAGCCGCGCGCGCCGCTGGCGGACGGGCTGTCCTGCACATAGAGGTGCCAGTCGCGGGCAAGGCTTGGCCTATGGAACCACAGG
>CAIUZX010000236.1 GCA_903903715.1 uncultured Caulobacterales bacterium | reverse complement strand
GTCACCACGCCCCAGGGCCGCGCCTTCACCAGCGGCGAGCCGACGATTTCGAGCAACCTCAACACCGATCAAAGCTACAAACTTCCCGACTTCTACAAGGCGCACGGCATCATTTCGACGATTGACGTGCCCATCAAAGGCTCGGAAAGGCCCTACGGCGTGCTTGAAGTCGATAGCGACACCCAGCACACCTACGACCAGCACGACATCGATTTCCTCACCGGCTTTGCGAATGTCCTGGCCGAGGCGGTGTCGACCGCAGAGCGGACGGCCGTGCTGCAGGCGGCTCTCGCCGAGATGCGCAGCTTGGTGGTCGAAAAGGACATGCTCCTCGACAAGACCCGCATGCTGGCGCAGGAGCTTCAGCACCGGGTGCGGAACAATCTGCAGCTGATATACGGCATGCTGACCAACCAGATGACCGACAAGTCCTCGGAGACGGCGCAAAAGGGCCTGAGGGCGATCGCCCGGCGTGTGTCGACCCTGGCCCAGGTCTATGACCACCTCCTCGGCGCGGATATGGCCGAAACGGCCGACGCGGGCGGATTTCTCACGTCGCTGTGCCATGCGGTCGACGCCGTTCAGGCGCGGGAAGGCGTCCGACTGACCTGCACAACCGACCCGCTGTTTCTGGACCTCGATACGGTCACCGTACTCGGCATCATGACGACTGAGGTCATCACTAACTGCTACGAGCACGCCTTTCCGGACGGCAAAGGCGCCATCGATGTGCGGCTTGCGGGCGCTGCAGGGGCGCAATGTGTGCTGACCATCCGCGACACCGGACCGGGCTTCATAGCGGCGCCGATGTCGAAGCGGCACGGTATCGGTCTCGTCCGTCGACTGGCTGAGCAGATCGGCGGCAGCGCGATATTGTCTTCGCCCCCCGGCGCCATCTGGACCATCTCCTTTCCGGCGCCGCAGTAATTTCCCTCACGTAGTTTCCGACCCTGCCGCTGCGACGGCGAACCGGCTGAAGTGCTGGGCCGAGCCGGTACCGGAAATTCGTCAGCATGGACGCCCGCGTTGACTCGATATTTGGAACATGTTCCAAATCTATTCGAAGTCGTCGGGGGCGAGACGTGATGGGCGAGTTGTCGCGGGTGCGCAGATCGGTGGTTCCAACGCCGGGTGACGGCTGGGCGGATATCGCTCGGCGGGAGCTGCCCGGCGTTGACGAGGTCGACGGCGTGGCGCGCCTGCAGAGCTGGAACCTGCACGTCTTCATGCGCGCCGTGATCGGGACCGGGGTGACGGGCAATCCGATCCTGCCCAGCGACATCATCTTCGTCGAGCCGCCCCTCGCCAAGGCATGAGCGGGGCTGTGATCACCCGTGTCCGACTTGGGGCCGCGCATGACGGCGTGGCCGAGATGGTGCTAACGCTGACCTACGAGAACGGCGGCGAAACAGCGGTCGCCCTCGACGAATACGCAGCGGAGCATCTGATGTCGGCCTGCGCCGCAAAGGATGCGGACGAGTTGCTCGGTCAGGGTTGGGCGCGCGTGCGCGACGCCCTCGAGGCGTCCTCCAATCGGTTCGCAGCCGCAGGCAAGATCAAATAGGGACAGGAACACACAAGATGTACGATCTGGTGATCAGGAACGGCAGCGTCGTGGACGGCTCCGGCCTGCCGGCGTTCAAGGCCGACGTCGCTGTGCAGGACGGTCGCATCGTCCGGATCGGCCGGGTGACGGAAGG
>CAIUZX010000235.1 GCA_903903715.1 uncultured Caulobacterales bacterium | reverse complement strand
GGCCAGGCGCTTGGCCATCTGCGTGACCACGCGGCGCAGGCGCTCAAGATCAGCGCGGGTGAGCGCCCCGATGGCCCGATCCTTGACGATCTCGTCGAGAAAGGCGTCCGTCGCGGCCCGGCCGTAGAGGGCGAAGCGGCGGTCGACCTCGGCGCGGGCGGCGCGCTGCATGGCGGCTCGGGCGGCGGACATCTGCTCGGCCGCGGCGTCGCCTTCGGGCGTGTGCTCCGACAGGCGCGCGATCAGGCGTTGTTCGAGCGCGCGGACGCCGAGTTGTTCCAGGATCCTGCGGGTGTAGTGGCCGGTCTGGGTGGCGAAGCGGATCTGGTCGGCGCCCACCGCGTTGGCCGCCCCGGAAATCGCCAGAGCCGCTGCGCCCGACTGGGGCGCGCCCGCCATCTCCATGAAGCGGTCGGCGGCGGAGGCGTCGTCTGCGGCGGGGGGAGGCGTGTGGTCTTGCTGCGGAGAGGCCTGAGCATCGCTCGCGGCGAAATAGAGATCAAACAGCTGGTCGTGGCGGAGCTTCTCGTCGACGGACTTGGCCAGCACCGCGCCAAGGGCGGTCTTCATCGTCGCCCGGTCCTCATATCCCACGACCGCCAGCGCCCGCACGGCGTCGATCGCCTCGGTGGTCGAGACGGGCGCCCCCGCCAGCCTGAGGGCGCGGATGAAGTTGACGAGGGTGGCTTCCATCAGACCTTGGCGGCGTCCGCCAGCGCTGCGGCGACCAGCACGTCCACCTTGGGCGCGATCTCGGCGATGTCGGTCTGGCGCTTCAGGATCACGTTCAGGGTCTCGCGCACCAGCTTGGGATCAAGGCTGTCGGCGTGCAGGAGGACGAGCGTCTTGGCCCAGTCGATGGTCTCGCTGATCGACGGCGCCTTGCGGATCTCTTCGCCGCGGACCCGCTGGATGAAGGCGACCAGCGCCGTGACCAGCTTTTCCGGAACCTCCGGCGCGCGGGATCGCACGATGCGCGCCTCCAGCCCCGCATCCGGGAAGTCGATGTGCAGGTGAAGGCAGCGGCGCTTCAAAGCGTCGCCCAGCTCGCGGGTGTTGTTGGAGGTGAGGATCACCAGCGGCGGCACGTTCGCCTGCACCGTGCCGATTTCGGGAATGGTGACCTGATAGTCGGAGAGCACCTCGAGCAGCAGCGCCTCGAACGCCTCGTCCGACTTGTCGATCTCGTCGATCAGCAGGACCGAGCCGGTGGACTGCTCCATCGCGTGGAGGAGGGGGCGGGGGGCGACGAAGTCCCGCGAGAAGAACAGGTCCTCGAAGCCGATCAGCTTCTGCAGGGACGACGCGAGGGTGTCGCTGGCGCCGATCAACTCGTGGATCTTCTCCTTCAGGATCTGGGTGTAGAGCAGCTGCTTGCCGTACTTCCACTCATACAGCGCCTTGGACTCGTCCAGCCCCTCATAGCACTGCATGCGGATCAGCGGCTGGGACAGGCTCTGGGCGATGGAGCGCGCGAGATCGGTCTTGCCCACGCCCGCCGGGCCCTCGATCAGGACGGGCTTGCGCAGATGGTGGGCGAGGTACACCGCCGTGGCGATCTCGGTGGTGGCGATGTAGCCCGCGGACGCGAGCGCTTCGATCACATGAGCGACTGAGGAAAGGGCTTCAGGAGTCTTGGCGTCGGTCATGGGGCTCCTGTCGCCGAGGGGCGAGGCGCATATGGCGAGATGTCGGCGCGACTATCGACGCCCAGAGGGCGGAGACGCAAGTCTGCCGCTACGGAAACTGAAGAGTTGTCAGATAAGGGCCGTCAGGGTCGTATAGGCGAGGGCGACGCCCAAAACGCCTCCTGGCGCCCCCGCCCAGCGCAGGCGTGGCGAACTTGGCCAGAGCGTCTCTCCGTGAAACGCGGCCAGACGCAGGAAGGTGAAGCCAAGGCCGATCAGGCCGATCAGGGTCGCGGTCGTAACTCCGCCGAAGACGGGATCGACATCCGTCTGCGCCATGCGCATCAACAGCATGAAGGCGATCAGGGCGGTGGCGCCCCAGACTGCGCCCATCGCCGTCGTCAGGCCGAACCACACTGAGAGCCGCAGGGCGTAGGTCATCGAGCCCCCCTCGGTTCCGAGTCGTGCATCGAAAGCTTATGCCGACGAGGACAAAGGGCAACATGCGCCGCACACACGAAAACGGGCGGGGAGTGGAATCTCCCCGCCCGAGACATTGCAGTCACAATATTCGCGTGACGAAGACTAGTTGCGCCACACCGCCGCGCTGGTCACGTCCTCGTCGCCCGCGCCTTCGCGCAGACGCAGCTCGTTCCGGCCCACCACCAGGTGGTGCACTTCGTCCGGGCCGTCGGCGATGCGCAGGGTCCGCTGGCTCGCATACATGCGGGCGAGGGGGGTCCACTGCGAGACGCCGGTGGCGCCGTGCATCTGGATCGCCTGATCGATGATCTCGCACACGCGCTCGGGCACCATGGCCTTGACCATATGCACCCACACGCGGGCTTCGCGGTTGCCGAGCACGTCCATCGCCTTGGCGGCCTTGAGCACCATCAGGCGCATGGCCTCGATGTCGATCCGGGCTCTGGAGATGATCTCGATATTTCCGCCGAGGTGCGCGATCTTGCGACCGAAGGCCTCACGGGACAGGCCGCGGGTGACCATCAGGTCGAGAGCGCGTTCCGCCTGGCCGATGGAGCGCATGCAGTGGTGGATACGGCCCGGTCCCAGACGCAGCTGGCTGATCTCGAAGCCGCGGCCTTCGCCGAGCAGCATGTTGGACTTCGGCACCCGCACATTGTCGAAGCGGATGTGCATGTGGCCGTGCGGCGCGTCGTCCTCGCCGAACACGCACATGGGGCCGAGCACCGTCACGCCCTTGGTGTCCATAGGGACGAGGATCTGCGACTGCTGCTTGGCGGGCGGGGCGTCCGGGCTCGTCTTGACCATGGTGATCATGATCTTGCAGCGCGGGTCCCCGGCGCCGGAGATGTAGTACTTCTCGCCGTTCAGGACCCACTCGTCCCCTTCCAGCACGGCGCGCATGCCGACGTTCTTGGCGTCGGAGGAGGCGCGGTCCGGCTCGGTCATGGCGAAGGCGGAGCGGATCTTGCCTTCGAGCAGCGGCTTCAGCCAGCGCTCCTTCTGCTCCGGCGTGCCGACGCGCTCGAGCACTTCCATGTTGCCCGTGTCAGGCG
>CAIUZX010000234.1 GCA_903903715.1 uncultured Caulobacterales bacterium | reverse complement strand
GTCATCAGGTCCGGCGAACGGTCCAGCGCCGCCGCGAGAAATCCGTCTCCCGGGACGAACATCGCCACGAAGTCGGGGGAGCCTTCGGACTTGAACTGATCCCAATAGCCTTTGGCGGAGAGGCCAAGCATGTGCTGGCGGACGCTAGCGGTGTGTCGAATAAGCGCTGCGTCTCTTCCCGCGTCGTCGACCGCCTCCTGCGCGTCCATGAAGGCGGTCAGCGAGCACTTGCTGTCGATCACGAAAACGCCGCCGCCAGGCAGTCGCACCTTTACGTCCGGACGCCTGCGACCTTCTTCCGTATCCACGCTGAACTGTTCGAGGAAATCAAACCGCGCTGAGAGACCGGCCGTTTCCAGCACGTTGCGCAGCGTCTGTTCGCCCCAACGACCCTGGACGCCCGCACCTCTGCGAAGCGTCTGCGAAAGCTTGCGCGCTTCGGTCTGGGTTTCGACTGACGCCTGCATCAGCGCCGCGATCTGGGCCTTCAGACCGCCATTGTCGTCGGCGCGGCTCTTTTCCATGGCGCTCACCTGCGCCTCGAAGCGGGACAGGGTGTCGGCGACGGGTTTCAGTTGCTTTTCAATTTCTGACCGCGCCTGGGCCTCGCGCGCCTTGGCTTGTTCCTCCGCCCGCTTGATCAACTCGTCCTGAGCCCGGCTGAGGCTTTCGGCGGACATCGCTTGGAAGGCCTGTCCCATGCTGGCGCTGACGTCTTCGAGATTGCGCGCACGGGCGTCAGCCTCCGCAACGCGCACCAGCGCCGCCTGCAGACGCTCTGACAGGTCCGCGGCCCGCGCCGCCTCCCGGCGGAAGGCGGCCTGAGAGAACCAGAGCCCGGCGCCGAGACCAGTGGCGACAAGGGCGAGGACGATGGACAGGATCAGCTCTACGTTCATGGCTTGTTCTCTTAGACCAAGCCGCCCTCTGCGGGAAGGGGCGTCGGATCAGCCTCCGTCGCGGATCCGCAAGATCATGGACTGGCTGGCGGTGGCCATCAGCTGTCCATCTTGTGAAAACAGCCGCATCGCCCCGTGTGCGACGCCGTGCGCGACGCCTGTCACCGTCACATCACACAACACCCAGTCGGTGGGGACGAGGGTCAAGAGGCGCAGTGTATTGTCGAGACTATTGCCCCCGGCGTTGCGTCCGAGCGCCGGGCCCACTCCCGAAGGGACGTGGTCGGCCATCACCGCGAGTATGGCTGAGTCAATTGACACGCCTTCCGGCGGCCGGATCCACAGCACCACCCTTCCGTCTTCGCTCGGGCCATCGGGGTGAGCCGCCCGACCATGCCGCCCAAGGGCCACGCGAACCTCAAAGTGTCGGTGCAGATCCTCGACGTCCGTCCGCCAGCGTTCGCTGACTTCGCAATCTTCGGGAGGCGGCGTAGCGGGCGCCTTGGCCCATTGATGGGTGATATCCGACGGGCGGCGACCCAGCGCTGCGTTCACGGTGAGGATTTCCGCATCACCGACATGAGCGACGACACGCGCCTGGCTCGTGTGCTTGCCATGGGCCGGCACGCTGACGTCGAGATCCACAATCGACGGAGGGCGGGCATAGGAAAGGTATTGCGCCGTCGCCCAGATCAAGGGCCGGTCGCACGCGACTTCCATCGCCGCAACGGCTGCGCCCAGGCCTACGCCACCGAACAGGAACTTGTTGCCGGCGGGGCCGACGCAAAGGCGCTCCGCCACCGGGAGGTGCCACCGATAAGGATTGTGGGTCGATTTGAGATCAAAGAAGGTTTTGGACATACGCCATCCGCGGGTCCGCGATGTCTGCGGGTTCTTGTGTCGCACATAGCCGTACTCGCCGACCTGGGACAAGTCGGAAGGGGTTGTTGAGTGGCCGGAACCCGGCGCGCCTTATCGGTTATCCGACCAGTTGATAGGTATCCGGAACCCTGGGCCGAGAGACGGGCGTGGACACCGGCCGGACGGGACGCGCAGTCGTGCGGGCGCCGAACTGCCCGCGCCAGCGCCTGGGCTCTGCGTAGAAGCGTCCGTGGGGTTCGGTCGTCAGAAAGCTGACCCGATCGTTGGCGATCCGGACGGCGGTGAGTCGCCCTGTCATGTAAGCCCCAGTGTCGACGGAGATGCGGCCCTCGGTGTGCAGGGGCTGGTCGACTGGCGTGTGGCCATGGACCACGGTTTTTCCGGGGGCGTCGACACCACGTGAATTCAGTCGTGACCAGAGCAGGTCGCTCTTCTTCTGATCCGCCAGGGCCACGCCTGGCCGAACCCCCGCGTGCACGAAGATGTAATCGCCAATGACCGCCATCAGCGGCAGGCTCTTGAGAAACGCGATGTGGTCGGCAGGCACCGCTCGCCGCATGAGACGGCGCAGGTCCGAAGGCGCCGGTGCGTCAGGGTCGACGTGAATTCCATAAGATTTCAAGGTTTCAGCGCCACCGTGCTTCAGCCAGAGGTCGGCGCCGACGCCGCGATCGTACACGTCAAGCATCATGGCTTCGTGATTTCCCAGTAGACACTGGACGTTCAAGTCTGGATGGGAGCTGATTGCGATCAAGTCGTTGACGACCTGTTTTGAAGACGGACCCCTGTCAATATAGTCTCCGAGGAAGACCAGGGTCGGGCGGAAGTGGACGCCGGATTTGAATATGTCGCCGGCGATTTCAGCGATGATCTTCTTGAGGAGATCTGACCGTCCGTGAATATCGCCTACAGCGTAGATCAGGCTCTCTGACTTTTCGGACAAGACGGCGCGCCGGCAGGTCAGCTCCGCGGTCGAAAGGACCGGCGGGTTGAGGAGCGACAAATCGGCCATTGGACGCGTCTCCATTTGGGGCGGTTATTCCCCTCAATGCAGAATCGAGGCCGTGATCAGCGTTATAGGGTATGCGACAGAAGGCGCTCATCAGCCGAAATGGAAATGGTCCTAAAGATCCATGTGATCAAGAACGACGATATGATCAGAAGAGCACCGGAGAGGTCGTAAAAGAGAACCGCGCCCGCCGACAACCCGCTGAAATCTCCGCACGGGGCGGGCGAAAGAGCAGACATCGACGGGCGCGAGGGACTTTGGACCTCCATCCAAGACCTGCATCATGAGGCCTTATCGCCAGAAAGACCAATCAACTGGCTGTGAGGTGGCCGGTCATGCGCAGATGGATGACGAAAATTGTCGTGGCGAGCGCAACGTGGTAGGCGCATCCGCCTTCCCTGGGCCCCGCCGGATCGGCGCCCGACTGGATTTGGATCACATGACCGCCCCAACCTTTCCCCCCGCTCCCGATCTCGTCAGGCCGAGCCGCGCCTTGCTGTCTGTTTCGGACAAGACAGGGCTGATTGAGGCGGCGCGGGCGCTTGTTGAGTCTGGTGTCGAGTTGGTGTCGACCGGCGGCACGCGCGCGGCCATTGCGGCGGCTGGCCTCGCGGTGCGCGACGTCTCGGAACTGACCGGCTTTCCCGAGATGATGGACGGGCGGGTCAAGACGCTGCACCCGAAGGTCCACGGGGGGCTCCTGGGCGTACGGGACGCCGCGCATCACGCCGCTGCGATGCGGGAGCACGATATCCCGGGCATCGAGATATTGTATTGCAATCTCTATCCGTTCGAGGCGACCGTGGCCGCCGGAGCGACCTTCGACACGACCATCGAGAACATCGATATTGGCGGGCCCGCGATGATCCGCTCATCCGCTAAGAACCACGCCTATGTCGCCGTATGTGTGGACCCGGAAGGCATGGCGGAGGTCCTTGCGGAGCTGAAGGCCTCAGGCGGCACCAGCCTCGCCCTGCGCAGAAGGCTGGCGGCCCGCGCATTCGCCCGAACCGCGGCTTATGACGCGGCGATCTCCGCCTGGTTTGCGGGAGAACTGCAGGACGCCTATCCGGATCGGAAGAGTCTGTCTGGCGAACTTGTGCAGACCATGCGCTATGGTGAGAACCCGCACCAGTCCGCCGCCTTCTATCGCACGAGCGAGGCGCGCCCAGGTGTGGCGACGGCGCGGCAGAAGCAAGGCAAGGCTCTGTCCTACAACAACATTGCGGACACGGACGCCGCGATTGAGCTGGTCGCCGAATTCGAGGACCAGCCAGCGGTCGCCATCATCAAGCACGCCAACCCTTGTGGCGTCGCCGTCGGAGACTCGCTCGTCAGCGCGTATCACCGTGCGCTGCAATGCGATCCCGTCTCGGCCTATGGCGGCGTGATCGCCGTGAGCCGCAGGCTGGATCTCGAGACGGCCCGAGCCATGACCGAGATCTTCACCGAAGTGGTGATCGCGCCCGAAGCCGACGACGATGCGATCGCGCTGTTCGCCGACCGAAAGAACCTGCGGCTGCTGCTGACGGGAAAACTGCCTGACCCTCTGGCCGGAGGAGAAGTGTTTCGCTCGGTCGCCGGCGGGTTCCTGGTGCAGAGCCGCGACACTGCAAGGCTGACCGCCAAGGACCTGAAGATCGTCACGCAGCGCCAGCCGACCGAGATGGAAGTGCGGGACATGCTGTTCGCCTTCACTGTGGCCAAGCACGTCAAGTCCAACGCCATCGTTTATGCGAAGGACGGGCAGACAGCCGGGATCGGCGCCGGGCAGATGAACCGACGCGACTCGGCCCGCATTGCCGCCATTCGCGCAGCCGAGGCTGCGGAAACTGCAGGCCTGCCGCATTCACTGGCAAAAGGTTCCGCCTGCGCGTCGGAAGCCTTCTTCCCCTTTGCAGACGGTCTGATCCAGGCTGTCGAAGCGGGCGCGACCGCCGTGATCCAGCCGGGCGGCTCCATCCGCGACTCTGAGGTGATCGCCGCCGCCGATGCGGCGGGTGTTACGATGGCCTTCACGGGCGTCCGCGTCTTCCGTCACTAGGAGCCTTCGATGTCGGACAAGCCCTTGGGGACTCCAGTTGAGACGGACGCGCCAGGCCGCCGTTCGGTCGGTATGGTCAGTCTGGGCTGCCCCAAGGCGCTGGTGGATTCCGAGCGTATTCTGACGCGACTACGCGGTGAGGGATATCAGACGGTCGGCGACTATGCGGACGCCGACGCCGTCATCGTGAACACCTGCGCTTTCCTCGACTCGGCGCGTGAGGAAAGCCTCGACGCCATCGCCGAGGCACAGGCCTCGGGCCGTCCCGTGATCGTGACCGGTTGCATGGGCGCTGAGGCGGGACTGATCCGCGAGCGGTTTCCCGATCTTGCCGCCATCACAGGCGCGCAGGCCTACGACGCGGTCGTCAGCGCCGTGCGCGCCGCGGCCCCGCAACCCTTTGCCGAGCGATTTGAAACGCCGGCGGCGGGTCTGAAGCTCACGCCCGCCCACTACGCCTATCTGAAGATCTCCGAGGGCTGTGACCATCGCTGCAGCTTCTGCATTATACCCAGCCTGCGCGGTGACCTGGCGTCACGGCCGATCGGAGAGG
>CAIUZX010000233.1 GCA_903903715.1 uncultured Caulobacterales bacterium | reverse complement strand
GGGCCCGGTGCTGGGCGGCTATCTCACCGATCATTTCTCGTGGCGCTGGGTCTTCTATATCAACCTGCCCTTTGGCGTCGCCTCATTCATTGGTATCTGGATGTTCATCCCAAGGGCCAAGGCGGCGATCCAGCAGAGCTTCGACCTTATGGGCTTTGCGTTTCTGGCCTTAGCCGTCGGCGCGATGCAGATGATGCTGGACCGGGGTCAGGGTCAGGACTGGTTCAGCTCGCCGGAGATCTGGATCGAGGGCGGTCTTGGCCTTACCGCCGCCTATCTCTGCGCCGTGCAGACCCTGACGGCGCGCCACCCCTTCATCAGCAGAGCCCTGCTCCAGGACCGCAACTTCGTCGCCGCCGCGGGCTTCAGCCTTGTCGTCGGCGTGCTGATGTTCGCCACCACCGCGCTCCTCCCGCCGATGATCGAGACCCTGCTCGGCTATCCGGTGACGGACGCAGGGGTCGTGATGGCGCCCCGGGGCGTCGGCACGCTCCTCTCCATGTTCTTCGTCGGACGGCTGGTCGGCAGCGTCGATAACCGGATCATCCTGTTGACCGGCCTCAGCTTGATGGCCGTCTCCATGTTCATGATGACCCAGTTCTCCCTCACCATGCCGTCAGGACCGATCATGGCGGCGGGGCTGGTGCAGGGGATGGGCATGGGCCTGTTGTTCGTGCCCCTCTCGACCATCGCCTTCGCCACCTTGCCGCATCACCTGCGAACCGAGGGCGCGGGGCTGTTCACCCTCGTGCGCAATGTGGGGTCCAGCGCGGGCATCTCGGCCCTCTCTGCCGTGCAGATCCAGAATCTCGCCATCTCGCGAACGGAGCTGACCGAGCACATCCGCGCGGACAACCCCGCCCTGCACGCCTTCGGCCGCCACATAGATCCGACGAGCCCGATGCAGCTTGCAGGCCTCGCCGGGCAGATCGCAAGGCAGGCGGCGATGGTCTCCTATATCGACTCGTTCAAGCTGATCATGATCGTCTGTTTCCTCGCCATGCCCCTGCTCGTGCTTCTGCGCCCGCCTCGCGCCGCCGGGGCGGCGGACACCCATCTGGCTGTGGAGTAATCGATTGGCTCGTCTTCGTTCCGTTTCGCCCCAGGCCGCCGCCCTCTTGTCGACGGTCTGCGCGCTGACCGCGTGCGCGCCGGTCGGGCCAAACTGGACGCCGCCACAGGCGGTCTCGACCGCCACATCCTTTCGCCCTGCGGCGGAAGCGACCACGGACAGCGCGACTGTCTCCAGCGCCGCCATGGCCGCCGACTGGCGCCTGATCTTCGCCTCGGAAAAGCTCGACGGGCTGATCAAGACGGTTCTTACGGGCAATCTGGAGCTTAAGGCCGCCGACGCGAGCCTCGTCGCGGCGCAGGCGGAGCGGAGCTCGGCTCTCGGCGCCTTCCTGCCCGAACTGAACGCCAACGGCGGCGCGGCGAAGGAGCGGCTGAACCTCGCCTCCTTCGGCTTCAGCGGGGGCGGCTTCCCCAATAATCCGCAGTTCAGCCTCTATTCCGTCGGCGGGACCGCGAGCTATCCCCTCGACCTGTTCGGCGGCCTGCGCCGCGAAGCAGAAAGCGCCCAGGCGCGGCGGGAGGCGGCGGTCCGCCAGCGCGACGCCGCCTGGCTGGCTGTCACCGGACAGGCCGCGAGCGAAGCCGTCACCATCGCCGTGATCCGCGCCGAACTCGCCGAGCTCGACGCTATCCTCGCGGACGACCGCAAGACCGTGGAGCTCGCCGATCAGGCCGAGCGGGCGGGCGGCGAGGCGCATCGGGCGACCGTCACCGCGCGGGCGCAGCTCGCCGCCGACGAGACCCTCAGCCCCGCCTTGCGCCACCGCCTGAACGTCGCCCGCCACGCCCTTGCGGCGTTGACTGGCCGGGTGCCTGCCGACTGGTCGCCGCCGGACTTCGACCTGACGGATCTGACGCTTCCGGCGACGTTGCCGGTGACCCTCCCCTCGCAACTGCTGCATGAGCGGCCAGATATCCTCGCGGCCGAGGCGCGCCTCCACGCTGCGTCAGCGGACGTCGGCGTCGCCACGGCCAGGCTTTATCCCAGCCTCAATCTCTCCGCGCAGATCACGCAAGGCGCGCTGGCGCCGGAGCATCTGTTTGACTGGAAATACTCGGCCGCCTCCATCGGCGGCGGCCTGACCGGCCCCATCTTCGACGGCGGGCGCCGCAAGGCCGGCGTCCGCGCCGCAAACGCACGTCTGAAGAACGCCGCCGTCACCTATCAGCGCACGATCGTGAACGCCTTCACCCAGGTGGCGGACCTGATGTCAGCCCTCGATCAGGATCAGGCGACGCTGGCGGCGGAAAAGCGCGCCGAGGACCTCGCCGCTGAGACCCTGCGCCTCGCCCGCCTCGCCTATACGGGCGGCGCGACGGGCCTTGCCCCCGTGATCGACGCCCAGCGCCAGCTCAGCAATGCGCGCCTCACCCTCGTCCGCGCAGAGGGGCAGCTTCGCCTCGACGCCATCGCGCTTTTCGTCGCCACCGGACGCGGACTGTCGCACAGCGACGCAGAGGGTGTGACAGAGCGGCGCAAATCCGCTAACCCGGCGACATGACCGCACCTCAAAAGTCCCTCGCCGATCTCGCCGTCGAATTCGGCCTGAAACCTGAAGAATACGCCCTGATCCTCGACCGAATCGGTCGGGAGCCGAACCATCTCGAGCTCGGCGTGTTCAGCGTGATGTGGAGCGAGCATTGCTCCTACAAGTCCTCTCGCCGCCACCTGCGGAAGTTCCCGACCACGGGCCCCAGAGTGATCTGCGGGCCGGGCGAGAATGCGGGCGTCGTCGACATCGGCGACGGACAGGCCTGCGTCTTCAAGATGGAGAGCCACAACCACCCCTCCTATATCGAGCCCTTTCAGGGCGCGGCGACGGGGGTCGGCGGCATCATGCGCGACGTCTTCACCATGGGCGCGCGCCCCATCGCCCT
>CAIUZX010000232.1 GCA_903903715.1 uncultured Caulobacterales bacterium | reverse complement strand
TCCACATGACACGCTGGCTGAGGACCAGGACCTGACCCTCGCGGCGCAATCCGCGGGCTGGGTGGTTCAGTTCGACCCGGACGCCGTCGCCTTTACCGAAGCGCCGCAAACGGTCGCGGGCCTGCTCAAGCAGCGCTTCCGCTGGTCGTTCGGCACGCTGCAATGCGTATGGAAACACCGGAAGGACCTGTTCAACCGCAAGCGCCCCGCCCTGGGTTTTGTCGCCCTGCCCCAGATCTGGCTGTTCCAGATCTTCCTGACCACTGCCGCCCCCCTTGTGGACCTCGCCGTCATCTTCAGCCTCGTGGATGCTGCGTTCGGAAGGATTTCCCATCCGGTCGAATGGAACAGCGAGGGTCTGACCCGCGCCCTGCTCTACTGGTCCGCCTTCGTCCTGGTCGATCTGGCGGCTGCGACCATCGGCATGGCGATGGAGCGGCGCGCGCCTTGGGGCAGCTTGTGGTGGATTCCGGCCCAGCGCTTCGGTTATCGCCAGCTCATGTACTACGTGGTGGTCAAGGCGGTGGTCAGCGCCGTGCATGGACGCCGTGTGGAATGGGGCTCGCTTCAACGCACGGCGACGGCTGTGGTCGACGATCGCCCCGACAAGCGCGACGATCCGCCCGCGTCGCCGCCTGGAATTCCGAAAGACTCTGCTTCCTCCACTGCGGTTGCTTGACCCGTCGACAATCCCGTCACAGCATGTAGCTTCAAGATGCGCGACCGATGAACGGTCGGCGGAGTAGAAGACGGATCGGTCATGAGAACAGGTCCGCTCAACGGGGAAGCGACATGATATCGGGCGGTTCAAAACTCAAATTCGGCGGTTGGCGCGGTGCGGCCATCCTTAGCGTCAGCGCGGCGGTTCTGGCTCTCGCGGCTTGCGAGCAAAACAAGGGGCCAGCATCGGTGGACGAGGCGCGCCTGGTCGCGGCGGACAAGGAGCCCGGCGCGTGGATGAGCCATGGCCGCACCTATTCGGAGCAGCGCTTCTCGCCGCTCGAAAAGATCAATGCGTCGAACATCAAGGACGTCGGACTCGCCTGGCAGTTCCAGCTCTCGACCAATCGCGGCGTTGAAGTGACGCCGATCGTCGTGGACGGCGTGATGTACGTCACCTCGGCCTGGAGTCCGGTCTACGCGCTCAACGCCAAGACCGGCGAACTTCTCTGGAAGTATGATCCCGAAGTCCCGAAGGAGACCGGCAAGTTCGCCTGCTGCGACGTCGCGAACCGAGGCGTCGCCGTCTGGAAGGGCCGGGTGTATTCCGCGACGCTGGATGGCCGTCTGGTCGCACTGAACGCTAAGACCGGCAAGCCCGACTGGATCGTCAAGACCACGCCGGACGGCATGCCTTACACCATCACCGGCGCGCCTCGGATCGCCCACGGCAAGGTGTTCATCGGCAATGGCGGATCGGAATACGGCGTCCGCGGCTATGTGTCGGCTTATGATGCGGAGACAGGCAAGCTCGCCTGGCGCTTTTATGTGACGCCGGGCGATCCTTCGAAGCCTCAGGAAAACAAGGCCCTCGAGATGGCTGTGAAGACCTGGAGCGGCGACTGGTTCAAGCAAGGCGGCGGCGGTGGCTCCCCGTGGGACTCGATGTCCTACGACCCGGAGACCAACACCTTGATGTTCGGCACCGGCAACGGCGCCCCCTGGGACCGCGTAAAGCGGTCGGCGGGAAAGGGCGATAACCTGTTCCTCTCCTCGATCGTCGCGGTGGACGCCGATACCGGGGCATACAAGTGGCACTATCAGACCACCCCTGGCGACGACTGGGACTTTGATTCCACCCAGACCCTGATACAGGCGGACCTGACCATCGACGGCAAGCCGCGCAAGGTGGTGATGCAGGCGGCCAAGAACGGCTTCTTCTATGTGATCGACCGCACCGACGGAAAGCTGATCAACGCCCATAACTTCGTCACGACCAACTGGGCGACAGCCATCGATCCGGTCAGCGGGCGGCCGATCGAGTCCGGCGATCCGCGCTACACCAAGGGGATTTCCCTCGTCATGCCGTCAGGCTTCGGCGGGCATAACTGGCACCCCATGTCCTTCAGCCCGAAGACGGGCCTCGCCTACATTCCGGCTCAGGACGTGCCCAGCGCCTATGGTTCGGATGATCACTACGCCTACAAGAATGGCGAGTGGAACGTGGCCCAGAACCCGGCCCTGAACACCATGCCCACGGACAAGAAAGCTCTCGCAGCGGTGAAGAACTCGCTGAAGGGCAAGCTGGTGGCGTGGGATCCCATTGCCGGCAAGGAAGCCTGGCACGTCGACCACAAGGGCCCGTGGAACGGCGGCACGCTGGCCACCGCCGGCGGACTGGTCTTCCAGGGAACGATCGATGGCCACTTCAACGCGTATGACGCTTCCAACGGCAAGCCGCTGTGGAGCCAGGACATCTATACCGCCGCCCTCGCCGGCCCGATGAGTTATGAAATCGACGGAGAGCAGTACGTGGCCGTAGGCGCAGGCTTCGGCACCCTGTTCTACATCATCGGCGGCTTCGCCCTCGACCAGCACCTTGGCGTGCCGGAGAATGGACGGATCCTTGTCTACAAGATCGGCGGCAAGGCGGTCCTGCCGAAGCCGAATCTGACGAAGATCCCCGTACCGCAGCCGCCCGCCCAGACGGCTTCCGCCGCTGTCGTGGCGACCGGCCAGATGAAGTACCAGACCTACTGCGTCTACTGCCACGGCTACAACGCGATCGGCGCGGGGGTGATCCCCGATCTGCGCTACTCGGGCCTGTTGGGCGACAGCAAGGCGTTCAAGGGCGTTGTACTCGGCGGGGAGCGCAAGTCCCTGGGCATGGTCAGTTTCGCAAGCGTGCTGAATGACGCCGATGCAGACGCGGTCCGTGCGTATCTGATCCAGGAAGCTGGCCGCGCCTATGCGGACGAGCACCCGGCGAAGGCCGGCAAGTAATCGAAGACCGTTCGCCGTTCGCCTAAGGTCTTCGG
>CAIUZX010000231.1 GCA_903903715.1 uncultured Caulobacterales bacterium | reverse complement strand
CGGTTTGCGTCCTCGACGCCTTCTGGGCGAAGGACAAGGCTGCGATCGAGGCGATCAGGGCCACGACGGCCCCCGCCATGGCGCGCCGTCCGCCGCCGCGCTGGCTGACGCCCCAGAGCCACAGGGCGAAGGCCAGCAACAGGGCCGAGGCGTAGAGGGCCGGCACGGCGTCTGTCCCGCTCTGTGCAGCGAACACCCATGCGAGCCAGGCCGCCGCGCCGTACATCGGAAAGGCGAGCACCTTGCGCAGGCCCGACATCCACGCGCCGGGCTTGGGCAGCAGGGCCTGCAGCTTCGGCGCAAAGGCCAGCGCGACGAAGGGGAAGGCGAGGCCAAGGCCAAGGCTGGCGAACACTGACAGCGCGGCGATCTCGGGCTGAGCCAGCGCCCAGCCGATGGTCGTCGCCATGAACGGCCCCGTGCACGGGGCCGCGACCACGACGGCGAGGACCCCGGTGAAGAAGGCGCCCGCAAGGCCCGGCTTGGCCGCAAGATCGGCGCCTGTCCCCTGTGCCGAGAGGCCAAACTCGAACAGGCCCGACAGGTTCAGGGCCGAGGCCAGCATGACGAGGGTCAGGACCGATACGGTCACTGGCGACTGCAGCTGGAAGCCCCAGCCGACGGCCTCTCCGGCGCGGCGGGCGGCGATCAGGGCGGCGGCGAGAGCCAGGAAGGTGAGCACAACGCCTGCGAGATAGGCGAGACCCTCCGCCTTGGCGGCGCCGGCGTGCTGTCCGTGACGGGAGAGCGCGGCGGCCTTGATCGACAGGACCGGGAACACGCAGGGCATAAGATTGAGAATCAGCCCGCCCAGAAACGCGAGCGCGACGGCGGCGGGCAGGCCCAGCGGATCCACCGGCGGCGGCGAAGCCGGGCTCGTCTTGACAGGCGCCGCGGCGGCTTCGGACAGAGGCGGCGGCGCGACTGTTGGGGCGGTCTCGGCGGACGGGGCCTCTGCCGGGGCCGCCGCAGCTTGAGCTGGTTCCGGACCGACGGATGCGTCGATCTCCAGACCCTTGCCGCCGAGCGCGACGACGCCGGCGAGGCGGGCCGGGGCCTTGCCGTGGGTGAAGTCATAACCGGCCGGCAGGGTCAGGCGCAGGCTGTCGCCCTGGACCTTGGCCGTCTGCGCCTTGGCGTGATCAATCACGGTGCCCGAAAATGGATAGAAATAGATCTCGCCCTCAGCGGCCTTCTTCGCCGCCTTGACCAGATCCGGCGACTGGACCGAAAGGGTCAGACGGTCACCGGCCAGCCAGGCCTTGGCCTCGCCTGCCGCTTTGTCCGGAACGTGCCGTAGGGCGACGCCGATCGCCGCCGCCGCGCCGGCGTCTGTCGTCGGGCTGGCGGTCACCGGCAGGTCCAGTGACAGGTTGGCGTCCTCCGGAACGCAGACGTCCTTGCAGACGAGGAGGCTGGCATGCGCCTTCACGGTCACCCGCGCGCCGGGCTTGGCGTCGTCGGCGACACGGAGCTGCGAGGGCAGGACCACGGTGTCGGAATAGACGTAGTTCATCAGCGGCCCCGTCAGGGCGCGGCTGGGGGTCGGCCACAGGATCGGCCCGGCGGTCCAGCTCTTGGGCAACGTCCAGTCGATCTGAGTCGCTTCGCCCGCATCACCGGGATTGCGCCAGTAGGTGTGCCAGCCGGGGGCGATGGTCTGACGCAGGCCGATCGTGACGGTCTTGCCCGGCGCGGCGCTGCCCCCGGCGAACAGCTCAAGCTCGAGATGGCTCGTCTTGACCGGCGCGGCGAATGCCGGGGCCGCCAGCCCGACGATCATCGCCGCGGCCAGCGCACCACGCTTCAAGGTCGCGCTCCATTCGATCGCCATCGCCCGTTCCCCTGCTCACAAACTTGCATATCTTGATCGTCTTCTGTGACGAACCGGCGTTCACGCCGTCGTCAGAGGGTCAATTCGCCCGACTTCGAGGTTGGGTTACGATCTCGACTATGCAAGATCGGCGGGCGACACTATTGGGCAAGACTATAGGGACACTGCAAGTCCGAATGTCTTTCACGCGAAACGAGGCGTCGATGCCGGGATATTTTGACGACATATCGGTGGGCCAGGTCACTCCGCTCGGGGTCGCCGCGGTGGACGAGAAGGGCCTGTCCGCCTTCTGCGCGGCGTTTGCGCCGTCGTGGGATCTGGAGAACGGCGCGCCCGACGCGCTGGTCTATGCGATCTGGGCCAAGCTCGACACCGAAGCGTCTCACCCCTGGCCGCAGACCAAGCGCCTGGGCGTCGACGCCCTGCGCTGGAGCCGCAACCCGCCGGCCGGAGAGCTGCTCCGGGCGCGCATGACGGTG
>CAIUZX010000230.1 GCA_903903715.1 uncultured Caulobacterales bacterium | reverse complement strand
GACGATCAGCGCCTCGCCCGAAAGGCCGCGCAGCTCCGCCGCCGTGGCGTCCGCGCCCTTCAGATTGAGCACCGTGGCGATCCCGGCGCCCGTCGCCTCGGCTTCAGCGAGCGTTGGAAACGCGCCGCCGATATAGGAGGACTCGACCACCGCCCGCGCGAACAGGCCCTTGGCCGCAGGCACGGTCAGAAGGGTCAGCGTGCTCTGCGCCCCCGCGCTCTCACCGAACACGGTCACCTGGGCCGGATCGCCGCCAAAAGCCTTGATGTTGCGCTGTACCCAGCGAAGCGCCTCGAGCTGATCGGTCATGCCGTAATTGCCCAGCGGCGCGCCGACGTCGGCGGCCCTCGACAGAGACGGGTGCGCGAAGTAGCCGAGGAGGCCGAGGCGATAGTTGATGGAGACTAAGATCACGCCGTCGCGGGCGAAACGGGTCCCGTCATAGAAGTCCAGAGATCCCGCCCCTGCGGTGTGCCCGCCGCCGTGGATCCAGACCATGACCGGCAAGGGCTTGTCCGCCTTGGCGGGCGCAAAGACGTTCAGGGTCAGGCAGTCTTCCGAGGTGGCGGGCGGCACGGCGCCGACCGAAGCCATCTCCTGCGGCGTCAGCTTGGTGCGCTGCAGGCAGGCCGGTCCGAACTTGGTCGCGTCCTTGGCCCCCGTCCAGGGGCGGACTGGCTTCGCCGGGGTCCAGCGCGCGTCGCCCACTGGCGGCTCCGCGAACGGCACGCCCTTGAAGCTCATGATCCCGCCAGCATCGGTGACGCCGTTCAGCACGCCGTCGGCGATGCGGATCGACGTAGCGCCCACAGGCGCGTCGGCGGCCTGCGCCGAAGTGATCGAGAGGCTCGCCGCAACCGCGAACAGACCAAGACGAATGGAATTGCTGCGCATAAAGCCCCTACCCCGTGATTTCTGACTTCGTTGGAAAAGACTAATGACCGAACTGACAGTCATTCGCAATCGCGCTAGCTGAGCGAAAAGCTTCGTAATATGTGCGTTGCGTCCGCCGGGAAATAAGGCACTAATCGTGCGCAAAGTCGTCGTTCAACGGCGCGCAAACGGTCTCGACCTTCAAAAGACCGGAACAGAGCAAGGGCGGGCAGACATGGTCTACATCCTCGGCGGCGCGCAAAGCGATTTCGCCCGCAACTGGGCGCGCGAAGGCATGGATCTCGCGAGCGGTTTTGCCGATGTGGTGCTGGCGGGGCTCGAAGCCACCGGGCTCGAGCCGAAAGACGTAGAGTGCGGCCATGTCGGCAACTTCGTCGCGGAGCTGTTTGCGGGCCAGGGCCTGCTCGGCGGCTTCTTCGGCCTCGTTCACCCCGACTTCGACGGTCTGCCCACGGCGCGGCACGAAGCGGCCTGCGCCTCGGGCGGCGTCGCCATCCTCGCCGCGGCGGCGGAAATTGAGGCCGGACGTTACGACCTCGCCTGCGTGGTCGGGATCGAGCTGATGCGCAATGTCTCGGGCCTCGTCGCCGCCCAGAACCTCGGCGCCGCCGCCTAT
>CAIUZX010000229.1 GCA_903903715.1 uncultured Caulobacterales bacterium | reverse complement strand
GATCCTGCCCAGCCCTCTGGCCGACAGCGCCGTCTGATAAGCGTCCCGCGACGCGACCGCCGCCGCGGCCTGCGCGTCCGACAGGGTGTAGATCCCGGAACGGTACTGGGTGCCCATGTCGTTCCCCTGACGCATGCCCTGAGTCGGGTCGTGGTTTTCCCAGAAGGCCTTCAGCAAAGCCGCATAGGACGTCTCGGCGGGGCGGAACGCGACGAGCACGGCCTCGGTGTGCCCCGTGCGGCCGGTGCACACCTCTTCATAGGTCGGGTTCGGCGTCATGCCGTTGATGTAGCCCACCGCTGTCGACCAGACGCCGGGCAGCTTCCAGAAGATCCGCTCCACGCCCCAGAAGCAGCCCATAGCGAAGATCGCCGTCTCCACCCCGTCCGGCCAGGGGCCTTGAAGCGGATGTCCGTTCACAAAATGGGTCGTCGCGGTCGGGATGGCGTCTGGGCGCCCCGGCAAGGCCTCTCCCGGCGAGGGCATGGCGGCGGTTTTGCGAAACAGCATGTCGGGCGGCTCCTGCGATTGAGGCGTTGCGAGCCTCTAACATAGGAAGCGCGCGGCCATATGCAAAAAGGGGCGTGATCGGATCTTGCCCACGCGGCGGACATCAGTATAGTCCGCGCTCCCTTGGCGGAGCCGTCAACCCCCGCCAGGTCCAGCCCTCGACAGCGCAACCGCGCCGCCTCGAGGCGGGTGCTGGTGAGGTGGCCGAGTGGTTGAAGGCGCACGCCTGGAACGCGTGTATAGGGGAAACTCTATCGAGGGTTCGAATCCCTCTCTCACCGCCAGTCCCCGCTATATTTGTCTCCCAACTCTAATGACTGCCCCAACTCACGACGTTCTTCGGCTGCCTTGAGGCGCGTGCAATATTGGTTATATTGAATACCAACATTGAATCTGGGGATCGTAGCGGTGACCCGTACGACGACAATGACGGTGCGCATCGGCGGCGCGCTGAGCGATCACGTCAACGCCAATGTCGGTGAGGACGGGTCGTACGAGAATGTGAGCGAGTATATCCGCGACCTGATCCGTCGGGACAAGGACCGCTGTGATCGCGAGGCCTTTGATCGGTTGAAGGCCGAACTGACCCTGGCTTTTGCCGCGCCCGACGCCTCATACCAGCCGCTCACGGCGGCGGACGTCATCCGTCGCAACAAGGCCTGAGCCAAGATGGCGGTCGTCCGGGTCCAGGATGCGGCCGCGCACCGGCTTGACGAGATTTTCCGCTACACCCGCGACAAATGGGGCGCCGAGCAGGCGGAGCGCTATATCACCGGGATGTTCGAGGCCTTTGAAAGGATCGCTGACCATGAGGTCGCGTCACGCCCGGTTCCTGCGGAATTCGGCGTCGAGGGATTCTTCTTCCGTTACGAACGGCACGTCGTCTACTGGCGGAAGCTGGACAATGGGGACATCGGCATCGTGACCGTTCTTCACGCGCGCATGCACCTGATGGATCGCTTCCGCGAGGATCTTGGCCTGTGAGCTCGATGGAGCAATGGTCCGCGCCCCTTTTCCAACTGGCGCGGCGCCTTGGATGCTGGTCCTATGGGCGGATAACGGCAAGGACAGGCGCCACATGGATCTGCAACTCAAGGACAAGGTGATCTTCGTCGCGGGCGCGAGCCGGGGCATCGGGCTTGGCATTGTCGAGGCGTGTCTGGCGGAGGGCGCGAAGCTTGCCATCACGGCGCGGGGCGCCGAGGCTCTCGAAGTCTCCCGCGCCCGCCTCGCAGACCAATACGGCGCGGATCGGCTCTGGGCCATGGCCGGGGACATGCGCTCGCCCACCGACATCGAAACCGCCGTGTCGCGCATCGAGGCGGAGTTCGGGCCCATCTTCGGCGCGGTGGCCAATGTGGGCCTGCACCCCTGCCCGCCCGGCTTCGAGATCGACGACGAGACCTGGGACGCCGGGATCGATCAGAACTTCGATTCGGCGTTCCGGCTGGCGCGGTCGGTGCTGCGGCGCATGGTCCCGCGCAATGAGGGCTCGCTTTTGATGATCAGCTCCATCGCAGGCCTCGGCGCGCTGGGCACCCAGCTGACCTACGGCGCGTCGAAGGCGGCGATGAATCACCTCTCCAAGGAGCTCGCCCACCTCGTCGGCAAGTCCGGCGTGCGGGTGAACACCATCGCGCCGGGCAACATCATCTTTCCGGGGAACTGGTGGGAGCAGTGCTCCACGGGCCCGGACGCGGACAAGTGGAACGGCTGGATCAAGCGCGAGGTGCCGATGCGCCGCTTCGGCAAGCCGGAGGAGATCGGCGTCCCCGCCGCCTTCCTTTTAAGCCCCCTCGCCTCGTTCATCACCGGCGTCACCCTTCCGGTGGACGGCGGACAGACGAAGTAGCGCCACGGGCCAACCGCCTCTCAGCTCTTGCGGACGAACTCGGCGCGCAGGACGAGGCCCTTGATGGCGCTGTGGCGGCAGTCGATTTCCTGCGCGTCGCCGGTCAGGCGAATGGATTTGATAACTGTCCCGCGCTTCAAGGTCTGGCCCGCGCCCTTGACCTTCAGGTCCTTGATCAGGGTCACGCTGTCGCCGTCCGCGAGCAGGTTGCCGACAGAATCCCGCACCTCCGGCTGGCCGCCTGAGTCGGACGTCGCGACCACCGCGGAGG
>CAIUZX010000228.1 GCA_903903715.1 uncultured Caulobacterales bacterium | reverse complement strand
GGAACGCCTTTCCCCGCGCACGAGATGAAGCCGCTGCAGACGCTTTTGATGCTGCAGGCCTCGCGGGAGGCGCAGGCCGAGCACGCGCCGGGGGAGACGCCGTTCCTTGTCTCCCGCTCCGGCGCCGCGGGGATGCAGCGCTACGCCCAGACCTGGTCCGGCGACAACTCCACCTCGTGGGAGACCCTGCGCTGGAACATTCCGATGGGGCTGGGGCTGTCCCTGTCGGGCGTCTCCAACATCGGCCACGACATCGGCGGCTTCGCAGGCCCCCGCCCCGATGCGGAGCTGTTCGCCCGCTGGGTCGGCTGCGGCGTCTTCATGCCACGCTTCTCGATCCACTCCTGGAACGACGACGGGACGGTCAATGAGCCGTGGATGCACCTTGAGGTTCTTGACGACGTCCGCCGCCTGATGCGCTTTCGCGAGCGGCTGGTCCCTTATCTCGCCGCCCTGCTGCGTCGATACAGGGACGACTACGAGCCGGTGATGCGGCCGGTGTTCTACGACTTCCCGGAGGAGGATTGGACCTACGACGAGCAGGTCGACTACATGCTGGGGGACGCAATCCTCGTCGCGCCGGTGGTGGAACAGGGCGAGACGTTGCGGACCGTGCGTCTGCCCAAGGGCGCCGACTGGCGCTGCGGCTGGTCCGGCGAGATCCACCCCGGCGGCTCGGGGGTGACCAAGCCCGCGCCTTACGACCACCCCCCGTTCTTCCTTCGCCTCAACGCCAAGAGCGGCCTTCCGCCGGGGTTTTAGGCCGTCCGCAGGCCCTTGGGGAGCAGGAGCCAGAGCCAGGCTGCGCCGACGAGGTAGGAGAGGCCGGCGATGGTGATCAGCGCGCCGTAGCCTGCGCCGTCCGCCAGCAGGCGGCCCGCCAGATAGACGATGCCCATGCCCGCCAGATTGCCGCACAGCGCCGACAGGCTGGTGACCGCGCCGACCCGCGCTTTCGGCGTCACGTCCCCGATCAGCGAGAAGAGGTTCACCGAGAAGGTCTGGTGGGCGGCGAGGGTGACGCCGATCAGCACGCCGGCGATGGTGGCGCTGGGGGCGTTGAGGGCCGCAAGGATGGTCATGGCGACGACCGCCGCCCCGCTGATCAGATAGAGCCGCGCCTGCACGGCCAAGAGCCCCCGCCGCACCAGTTGGCCGGACGCCCAGCCGCCGAACAGGGAGCCCGCCGCGGCGAAGGCGTAGACGATGGCGAGCGGCGCGCCGAGCTCGGCCGTCTTCAGGTGGAACACCCGGTGGAAGAAGTCCGGCGCCCAGAACAGCAGCAGCCACCAGACCTGATCGGACATGGCCTTGGCGCCGCAGATGGCCAGCGTCGCGCGGGACCGGAGTAGCGGCAGGATCGGCGTGCGGGTCTCCGACGCCTTGGTTCCGTCCAGAGCCGCCGACGGCAGGCGCCGCACGATCAAGAGCCACGCCGCCGACCAGACGAGGCCAAGGCCGCCCAGCAGCAGGAAGGCCGAGCGCCAGCCCGTGGCGGCGGCCAGCGGCGCCAGCACCAGCGGCGCGACAATGGCGCCGATATTGGTCGAGGCGTTGGAGATGCCAATGGCGGCGGGGCGCTCCTTCTCATCGAACAGGGCCGAGACCGTCTTGATGGCCATCGGCGTGCCCAGGGCCTCCGTCGCGCCCAACGCCATGCGCGCCGCGCCGAACTGGGGGAGGGTGCGCGCCAGCGCATGGGACATGGCGGCGAGGCTCCACGACGCGACGCCGAGGGGGTTGGCGAGGCGCACGCCTGCGCGGTCAACAATCCAGCCCGCAAAGATGTAGCCGACCGCCGCCGAAAACTGGAACAGGGAGGCAAGGCTCCCATAGTCCACGTCCGACCAGCCAAGCTCGCGCTGGATGTCGGGTTTGAGGACCGCGATGATCTGCCGGTCGGCGTAGTTCAGCACCGCGGCCATGACGAGAAAGCCGAGGATCAGCCACCGTCTCGCGCGCGGATCGGTCATGGTCTAGAGTCCGAATTCGGAGAGGGAGACGACCCGGTTCTCCCGCGCGCTGCGCTCGGCCGCCGCGCCCATGGCCACGGCGCGCAGGCCGTCTTCGGCCGTGACGATCACGGGTCCCGCCTTGCGCACGGCGGCGAGGAAGGCCTGCATCTGATAGTAGGTCGAGCCGTGATGGGTCCCGGCGTCCAGCACCGTCTGGTCGACGGGCACATGGCGGCGCTGGGTCTGCTTCGGCGCGCCCAGC
>CAIUZX010000227.1 GCA_903903715.1 uncultured Caulobacterales bacterium | reverse complement strand
GACCCTGTCAGCATCAGCCGCCCCCGCTCGCCCCGAGCTTCCAGCTGCGGGACATAGGCCTGGGCGAGGCGGAAGCCCGCAAAGGCGTTGATCTGGAACACGGCCATGGAGGCCTCGTCGAACGGCTCCTTCAGCATGCGCCGCCCCTTGCCGACGCCCGCGTTGGAGCAGACGAGATCCAGCCGCCCCAGCCGCTCATAGGCCGCCGCGATCAGGGCCGCCGGCGCGGCGGGATCGGCCAGGTCGCAGCCGATGGCGCTGGCCGCGGGCCCGATGGCCGCCGCTGCGGCTTCCACCCCCTCAACATTCCGGTCGGCGATGAGGACCCTGGCGCCGCGCTGCGCCAGCCCCTCCGCCAGCGCCCGCCCGATCCCCGACGCGCCCCCCGTCACCAGCGCCGTCTTGCCCGCATAGTCGATCATGTCGTCGTCCTTTAAGCCTTCGAGGGAGAGCTTAGAGGGTGGGGGGATTTCGGCAACTGCAGGCGGGTCAGGCTCGGAACAGCCCGGTCGTCATGGGCGCCGCCGCGCTGCCGGGGAACACCACCCGTTCGACGTATGCAGGATCGACGCCCAGATGCTCCACAAGCGTCGCCTTCATGACCGATCGCAGGTCCGACGTGGGTTTCAGGTCTCGCCCGGCGTAGAGGTCGCCCGGCTTCAGCCCCGGCCAGTCGGCGATCACCCGACCGCCCTTCACGGCGCCGCCGATCAGGAACGCCGCGCCCGCCGTGCCGTGGTCCGTGCCCCGCGTGCCGTTCATCGCCACGGTCCGCCCGAACTCCGTCATGATCAGCACGGCCGTGTCATTCCACTTCGGACCGAGGCCGTCTGCGAGGGCGTCGACACCCTGATCCAGCCCTGAGAGGTTGCGCGACAGGACGCCGAACGCGCCGAGCTGATTGGCGTGCGTGTCCCACCCGGCGGACTCCACCATGGCGAGGCAGGGACCGTCCGGCGCCTTCATGAACCGGGCCGCCGCGCCCATCAGGACGGCGAAGGCGTCACTCCCCTGCCCGCCGCCCGAGGCTGCGCCATTCGCGTCCGCCGCCGCGCTCAGGGCCCTGGCCAGTTCGGGATCGCCGGCCTCGTACATCGCCTTGATTCGCATGAGAAGATCGGCGTTCGGCGCGGGCAGGATCGACGGCGACCAGGACGTCACCGGCGAAGGGCCCCGCATCATCAGGGGCGTCGCCGCGGCGATGGCGATCCCGAGATCCTTCCGCCCCGCCTTCACGCCTCCGGGGAGCCCTTCAAGCGCCCGGTTCGCCCATCCGTCCGCCAGCCCGAAGGGCGCGGCTGAGCCGTTCTCCAGCAGGTTCTGGCCGTCGAAGTGCGATCGGTCCCGATAGGGCGAGGCGATCGCGTGGAATACGACCAGCTCGCCCTTGCCATAGCGGGCGTGCATCCCCTTCAGCGCGGGATAGAGGCCGAAGAAGCCATTGAGGTCGAGGGCTGCGCCGTCTCCGCCGCCGGGCCCAGGCGTGCCGATCCCGTTGCGGGCGCGCTCATAGTCGGGATCGCCGAACGCCGGCGCGGCGGTCAGACCGTCCATCGCGCCGCGCAGCAACACGATGACCAGACGCTTGTCCGTCAGGCCGGAGGCGAAGGCGATCCTCGGCAGCGCCGCCGACGCGAGGCCCGCAGCGATGACGCCGCGGCGGTTGAGGTCGGGAAAGCTCATCGGCGTTGAAACTCCGGAGCGGTGAGGAAGAGCGCGAGCCCCTGGGCGGGGCTCTCCGCCAGTTTGATGGCGTGCTGGGTGGCCGGCGTGAGGGCGGGACCGAGCGCCTCCTGCGCGATCAGGGCGGGATCGATCTTGGCGTCTGCCACGCCCTTGGCCAGCGCGTCCGCCCACTCCACCCGCTTCCAGATGGCGTCAGGGCCGATCCAGTCGCCGCCGCTATCGGCCCAGCCATTGGGGCCCGGCGCATAGAACGGGCGCTGGCCCATGCGGCTCAGCAGGGCGATGAGCTGCTGACCGGTCAGCTCCGGCTTGCCGTTCAGGGCGCGCAGCGCAGAGGTCAGATAGTCTTCCGGCGGCTTGAATTTCCGCAGGCCCGGCTCCCACGCCTCGGGGGCGTCGACCAGAGCCGCGGAGACCGCCTGCAGATCACCCTCCGTGTCGCGGAACACCGTCGCGATCCGCTCCACAGCGGCGGGCGACGGATCATCGGCGATGACATGGCGGGCAAGCTTGGTCGCGATAAAGTGGGCGGTTGCGGGATGGCGCGCGATATCGGTCAGCGCCGCCTCGCCCTGCGCCAGCCCCGTTTGCGCGTAGGTCCTGCCGAGCACCGTCTGCGGACCGGGCTCATGCGCCGCGCTCCGAAAAATGAACATGGAGGAGGCGTTCGCGCCGCTGTCGCCCTCGGCCCGCTCCCGGCCTTCCCGCTGCCGCACCATCCAGCCGGTGATCACCTTGGCGAGGCTCGTCACATCCGCCTGGGTGTAGCCGGAGCGGACGCCGAGGGTGTGCAGCTCGAGGATCTCCCGGCCGAGGTTCTCGTTCAGACCCTTGAGGATTTCCCGCAAGTAGGGCGGCAGAACGCCCGGGTTCTTCGCAATCACGGAGTTCGGGCCGATGGAAATGGAGTTGTCGAGATAGATCAGCATGCCCGGATGCTTGCAGGAGGCCAGCAGCATGTCGTGGAACCGGCCCGTGCATCGGGGACGGACGACGTCGCGTTCAACGATGCCGACGATGGGGAACGCGTTGGGCTTTGACCCCGAGACCGTGAAATGGTTGCCCCAGAAGCGCACGAGCCGCTCGAAGAACGGCCGATCCGTAGACGTCGCGACCTGCATGCGCGCCTGCACAGCCTGGGCGTAGGCGGGACCGAGGGTGCGAATGAACGACTGCTCGATGCTGACGCCCTGCGGCAGGCCCGGCGCACCCATCTTCGCGCCCGCGCCCATGGCGGCGGCGCCGGCGGTCTTGTCGTACAGGCCGGTCGCGTTGGCCGCCGTCAGTCCGATGGACCTGAGCCAATTGTTGAAGGCTTCCGTCGCCGCTTCGGTCGTGGGAAGGGCGGCCACGGGCGCAGGCGGCGCCGTCTCCGGCGACAGCTGCGCCTTCAGCCATCCGCGCGGATCCGAGGCGATCGTCCGGATCTCTCCGGGACG
>CAIUZX010000226.1 GCA_903903715.1 uncultured Caulobacterales bacterium | reverse complement strand
TCACCTTCAAAACCGCGGATGCGCGCATCTGCGAAGTTGGTGGTGAAGGTCTGGTTGGAGATGTTCTGGTCGAACACGGTCCTCTGGATGTTGGACCAGTCGATCTGATTGGCTGCGGCGTTGAACTGAAGCGACCGCTCCAGAAGCGCGAGCTTCCAGCCGATTTCATAGTTCTTCACCTGGTCAGGCACATAGGCCTTCAGCTTGTTACAGGCGTCGGTGACCACGTTACAGGGCTTGCGGTTAAAGCCGCCCGGACGGAAGCCTTCCGAGTAGGTCGCGTAAACCAGCGACCGCTCATCGAGCTTGTAGGTCAGGTTGCCCTTCCAGAGGGTGCCCGTATAGCTCGCCGGCGACAGGCCCTTCAGGGTGTCGGCGAGGTTCGTGTAGCCATAGTACTTCGGCGGGGTCGCCGCAGCGCTGTAGGTTCCGGTCGCCGCATTGTAGACGCCGCGGCCGCCCGGGAAGCTGCCGTTCGACGAGCCCGTCATCGACGCGCGCTCGTCATAGTAACGGGCGCCGCCGGTGGCGGTCAGCTTGTTCGGAATGATGTCATAAGACACTTCGCCGTAGGCCGCCCATTGACGGTCCTTGCGGGTGACGTCGTTGAAGAAGCCGACGCCGACCGGGCGAACCGCCGCGTTGTGGGCGTTCACGATCGGATTCGGCGCGCGGGAGTAGATGAAGCCCGCGTCCTTTTGCAGGTAGGACCAGTCGGTGTTGTCGTACAGATTGTTTGAATCATAGAACAACCCGCCGGTGGCGCGCAGGCGATACTCGGACGGCGTCGTCACCCGAAGTTCATGCGTGATGCGCTTGTTCGAGTCGCTGACATGATAGCTCTTCGACGGCGAGTAGCACTTGTTGCCGATATTGCCGTTGTAGGCTGCGGTGTAATAGACGCCGCGGTCGCACTCGTAATACGGCAGGTAGACGCCGCTGTTGGAGTAGCCCGAGTAAGCAGCCTGCTGTTCCGACTTCCGGTTCAGGAAGGCGCCCGTATAGATCATGCTCAGCATGCCCATACGACCGTTGACGGTGAGGGTGGCCTCGTTCCAGTCGTCCTTCAGCCAGTTGTCGCCGAACTGCTGGACCTTCAGATCGCCCACGTCCGGTTGATAGTCGAACACGCCGTTGGTCTTCAGGCTCTGGTTCATGTCCATGAAGTCCACCGACCAGTCGTCGTTGAACTTATAGGTCAGCCCAATGCGGCCGCCGGTGTAGTGGGCGTCGTTGTAGTTCTTCTTGACGAAGGCGTCGTTGTTGATGATCGCCCGCGACGGCGCGTTGTAGGTGCTGCCCGTGCAGTTCGTGACGCCCTGGCAGGACTGGATCGCGCGAATAACCAGAAGCGGGTTGCCTTCCGGCAGCTTGCCGGCTTCGCCGACGTGGCCGTTGAAGGGCATCTGGAAGGTGCCGGGGACGTTGCTGATGTAGCCGCCCTGATTGTCAGAGAAGACTGTGAAGCGGGCCGCGAACTTGTCCTCGATGATCGGGATGTTCACGAAGGCGCTGGCCGACGAGCTCGGATCCGCGCCGCTTCCGCCGGAATAGCTGGCGTTGAAGCCCGAATGGAAGTCTTTCAGGTCCGGCTTGTTGGTGATGTAGCGGATGGCGCCGCCCATGGCGCTGGCGCCGAAGAGGGTGCCCTGCGGTCCGGCCAGCACTTCGACCCGCTGCAGGTCGACGGCGTAGACGTCGAGGTTGCGGCCCGGGACCGAGCTCGGCGCGTCATTGAGATAGAGCGCGACGTTCGGCTGCGAACCGGCGGTGCCGAGGATCTGCAGGCCGGGGGTGTCGGTGGACAGGCCGCGGATGTAGATGGCCGAGGTGCCCGGTCCGTGGGACGCGGTGCGCACGTTCGGCAGGAATTCAACCAGCTGCTCAAAGTTGGCGACGCCCAGCTTGCGGAGCGTTTCACCGCCCAGCGCCTGGATGGCCAGCGGGATCTTGTTCGCCGATTCTTCGCGGCGGGTCGCCGTAACGACCAGGTCCTGAACTGTGGTGACCGAGTCCGCCTTGGGCGCGTCTGCGGCGAAGGCGCCGCCCGCGCCAGCCCCGAAGATCGACACGGCGAGCGCCGCTGTCGACAGTGTCCATATATTTCGCATTCAGTTCCATCCCCCTATTGAAATGCCGCGCCCGGATCCCAGCCTTTTCAAGGCTAGCTTCGGCATTGGAACGATCCGGATCAACGTCACAAAACTGCCGATTGGGAGTGAGCGTCTTCACGCTTGGAAGCCCCATCAATTCACGAAATTTACGGGAGCGGTCAAAATTTTTTACCGATTTTTGACGTTACCAAGACGTTTTTTTGACGTGTGATCCGTTAACATCATGAAATTAGTAGGAAAAATGAAAATCTGGGACGTTTGATCTGCGTCAGCGCCGGGGCGGAAAATCGTCATTTTGGCGAAGTGTGGCGAGGGATTGAGGGGTGTCGAGCGCTCTCCATCACATTTCCTGATGTGGCGTTGCGATAATTAGGTCTGAGGGCGGGCCGCGAATTCGAGTCGCAGCATGAGGCGGCGATGATTTTGGAAGGTTCGTGCGCAAAACGCGTCGCCAGCTGCGTTTTGCAGGTTGAAATGCCCATCGATCCGGTTCAATGGCGCGAAGGTGGGGTCAGGTCGGTCCTGTACCGTCGCTGCGGCGGAATCATTCTCTCCGACGTTGCGCCTTCACACCTAAGGTCAAAGGCCGTTCGCATGAGGACGGTTATCGTCGCTCCGGGAACCTCGTCATGAAAACACACGCGCGCGCAGTCGTCATCGGCGGGGGCGTGGTGGGGGTGTCAACCCTCTATCACCTGGCCAAGCTCGGCTTCACCGACAGCGTGCTCCTGGAGCGAAAGGAGCTGACCTCCGGCTCGACCTGGCACGCGGCGGGTCTCCTGCCGCTGTTCAACCTCAGCTATTCGGTCGGGCAGTTGCACAAGTATTCCGTGGGCTTCTACCCGACCCTTGAGGCGGAGACGGAACTGAACGTCGGCTTCCGTAATGTGAGCAATATACGCCTCGCCCGGACCCAGGACCGGATGGACGAGTACCGCTATTATGCGGGGGTGGCGCGCACCATTGGCGTCGATGTGAACTTCCTCACGCCCGAAGAGGTCAAGGCGATCTGGCCGCTGTGCGAGATCGATGGCGTCATCGGCGCCATCCAGCATCCGGCGGACGGCTATATCCAGCCTGCAGACCTGACCCAGGCCCTGGCCCGGGGCGCGCGGAACCGCGGCGCGACCATCTATCGCCAGACCACGGTGACGGCGATCACTCAACTTCCCAGCGGGGAGTGGAAGGTCACCACCGATCAGGGCGAGATCACCTGCGAGCACGTCGTCTCCTGCACCGGCAACTTCGCCCGGCGGACCGGGGCCATGGTCGGCCTCGACGTGCCTGTGATCCCGGTGGAGCACCAGTACATCGTCACCGAGGCGCACCCCGAGATCCAGAAGCGCAAGGCGCAGGGCCTGCCGGAGATGGGCGTGCTGCGCGAGAGCGATTCGTCCTGGTACATGCGGGAGGAGGCGGGCGGTCTGCTGCTCGGCCCCTACGAGGTTGGCGCGCCGGCCTGCTATGTCGACGGCCCCGACCCGCAGTCGGAGTACGAGCTCTTCCAGGAAGACCTCGACCGCCTCGGTCCCTACATCGAAACCGCCATCGCCCGCGTTCCAGCTTTCGGCGAGGTCGGGGTGAAGAAGGTCTATAACGGCGCGATCGCCTACACACCCGATGGCAGCCCCATCGTCGGCCCGGCGCCGGGTCTGAAGAACTTCTGGCTGAACGAAGGCCACAGCTTTGGCGTCACCGCAGCAGGCGGCGCGGGCTGGCAGCTCGCCCACTGGATCGTCGATGGCGAGCCGACGCTGGACATGATGGGTGTCGACCCCCGCCGCTTCGGCCCCTACGCGGGCCGCGGGTACCTCAAGGAAAAGAATGAGGAGGCCTACGCCAAGGTCTTCACCGTCCACTATCCGGATGAGGAGCGCACGGCCGCGAGGCCCCTGCGTCG
>CAIUZX010000225.1 GCA_903903715.1 uncultured Caulobacterales bacterium | reverse complement strand
CAGGATCGCCGAGACGCTCTCGCCCGGGATGGCGGCAAGGATCGCCTCCAGATGCGCCGGATCATCCGGGCCCGGATCGATTACAGCGACTTCTCCGGAGCCGATGATGTAGGTGCCGGTGCCGAGGAAGGTGAAGGGGCCGGGATTGTTCGCCACCACCCGGCGGATCAGCGGGGTGACCTGATCGACCCGACCGTATTGAAAGGTCATGTCCTTGACGAAGGGGATCATGCGCGCGCCTCTGAAAGGAGGAGGGCCGTGGCCCAAAGATTGCGGGATCCGGTTAGATCACCCCGGAAACCCCGCGTCCATGGGACTTCACACCGCCCTTTTCGTTTCAAAGCGGCTCCAGCTCGTGCTGGCGGCGATGCTGTGTCTCATGGCGGCGCGCGTGGCGGCGGAGGCGATGAAGCCCAGGGCGACCGCGCCTGCGACCGCCCACGCCGTCCTATCCGTCCGTCAGCCGATCGGGATCAGCCGAAGCGGCCGGTGATGTAGTCGGCCGTGCGGCTGGCCTTGGGATTGTCGAACAGCTTGGCGGTCTGCGCGAACTCGATCAGGCGGCCCAGGAACATGAAGGCGGCATGGTCGGAGATCCGCGCAGCCTGCTGCAGGTTGTGGGTCACGATCACGATCGTGTAGTCGGCCTTCAGCTCCACCAGCGTCTCTTCGAGCTTCGCCGTCGAGATCGGGTCGAGGGCGGAGGCCGGCTCGTCGAGCAGGATCACTTCGGGGCGGACGGCGATGGAGCGGGCGACGCAGAGGCGCTGCTGCTGACCGCCGGAAAGCCCGAGGCCCGACGTGTGCAGCTTGTCCTTCACTTCGTTCCAGAGCGCCGAACGCTTCAGGGATTCTTCGACCCGCTGGTCGAGGTCGGCCTTGGAGATCTTTTCATAGAGACGCACGCCGAAGGCCACGTTGTCGTAGATCGACATCGGGAAGGGGGTCGGCTGCTGGAACACCATGCCGACGCGGGCGCGCAGGAGCGACAGGTCCACGCCCTTGTCGAGCACGTTCGCGCCGTCGAGGAGGATCTGCCCCTCCGCCTTCTGGCCGGGATAGAGGGCGTAGATGCGGTTCAGGGCGCGCAGAAGCGTCGACTTGCCGCAGCCCGAAGGCCCGATCAGGCCCGTGATCGACTTCCGCTGGAACGGGATCGACACGTTGTGAAGCGACTTGTTCTTCCCGTAGAAGAAGTCGAGGTTCTTGGTCTCAAGCTTGATTGTGTCGGCGGGGATCGCCTCGACAAAGCTCTCGTAAACTTCAGTCTTTGTGTCGGTCATGACCGCTTCTGCTCCTGTGAGAGCACTCTGACGAGGATGTTGATGGAAAGAACGGCGAAGGCGATCAACAGGGCGCCGACCCAGGCCAGGCGCTGCCAGTCGTCATAGGCGGACAGGCCGAACTGGAAGATGACCGCCGGCAGGTTGGAGATCGGCTTGGACATGTCAAAGTTCATGAACTGGTTGCCGAGTGAGGTGAACAGCAGCGGCGCGGTCTCCCCCGAGATGCGGGCGAAGGCGAGCAGGGCGCCCGTCAGGATGCCGCCGGAGGAGGCGCGCCAGAGCACCTTCTGGATCGTGACCCACATCGGCGCGCCCAAGGCCACGCCGGATTCGCGCAGTTGCTTGGCCTGCAGTTTCAGCACGTCCTCGGTGGTGCGGGTGACGACGGGGGCGGCGATCAGGCCGAGCGCCAGGGCGCCCGCCCAGCCGTTGAAGCCGTGCACCGGCTTCACCGCGATGTAGTAGACGAACAGACCGATCAGGATCGACGGCGCGGACAGGAGCACGTCGTTCAGGAAACGCACGACCGAGCCGTAGGCGTTGAGCGCGGGGCTGAGGCCCGAATACTCGGCCAGGAACGTTCCGGCGAGCACGCCGACGATCACCGCGCCGACCATGGCCACTCCGCAGAGCATCAGCGAGCCGACGATGGCGTTGGCGAGGCCGCCCTGCGACATCGGCGCCGGGGTGCTGAGCAGGAAGATGTCGAGGTTGAGGCCCGACACGCCCTTCACCAGCAGAGAGTAGAGGATCGCGGTCAGCGCCGAGATGGCGATGACGGCGGCGGTGGTCGAGAAGGTCACGAACGCCGTGTTGGCGATCTGGCGACGATTGCGACGGTCAAGAACGGCCATGGTTGCTCCCCTTAACCGTGCTTCGACGCGCCGAGGAAGGCGCGGGCGATCGCGAGAACCGCGAAGGTGATGACGAACAGAACAAAGCCCAGGGCGATCAGCGCGGAAGTGTGCATGTCGGACGTGGCTTCAGCGAACTCGTTGGCGATGGTCGAGGCGATGGTGGAGCCGCCGTCGAACAGGCCCTTGGGGAAGGCGTGGCTGTTGCCGATGATGAAGGTGACCGCCATGGTCTCCCCCAGGGCGCGGCCGAGGCCCAGCATCACCGCGCCGATGGCGCTGCGGCGGACATAGGGCAGGGTCACCGACCAGACCACTTCCACCGTCGTGCAGCCGACACCGTAGGCGCTTTCGCGCACCTTGGCCGGCACGGTCAGGAACAGTTCGCGCAAGGTGGCGGCGATGTAGGGGAGGATCATCACGGAGAGGATAATGGAGGCGACCAGGATGCCCGAACCGTTGGGTATGCCCTGGAAGAGCTTCTCCCAGATCGAGCCGGGGGGCGCCCAGGTGATCAGCGGGAATTCCACGAAATCCCGGAACAGGGGGGCGAAGATGAACAGGCCCCACATGCCGTAGACAATGGAGGGCACGCCCGCGAGGAGCTCGACCGCGATGCCGATGGGGCGACGCAGGAGTGGCGGGCAGAATTCAACGAGGAAGACGGCGATGCCGAAGGCGATCGGCAGGGCGAACACCAGCGACAAAAGCGCGGTGATCAGGGTGCCCACGATCGGGCCGGCGCCGCCGTAGATGTCCTTTACAGGATCCCATTCCGACGACGTGAAGAAGGCGAGCTTGAAGTGGCTCAGGGCCGGCCAGCCGCCGATCAGTAGCGATACGACGATGCCGGCGAGGGCGGTGAGGAGCAATGTGGCCGCCGCGGCGCACAGGCCGAGAAAGATCGGATCGAAGCTCGCCCCGGCGGGGCGGGTCCGCGTAGTCTCACCGGTCGTCGCAGGCAGGGCGGTCATGGGCGCATTCCGTCAAGGGTCAAACGCCGCAGGGAAATCCCTGCGGCGTCTGATTGGACTTGGAGAGTAGACTTACTTCGAGACGTAGACCGGCTTGCCGCCCTTGGTGATGTTGGCGGACCAGGCGGCGCGGATGGCCGACTTGGCGTTCGCCGGAAGCGGCACGTAGTCCAGCTGGCGGGCGAGGTTGTCGCCGTTCTTGTAGGCCCAGTCGAAGAAGCTGAGGACCGCAGCGCCGTCGTCATTGGTCTGGTTCTTGTAGACCAGGATGTAGGTCGGCGAGGTGATCGGCCAGGAGTTGCCCGGCTGGTCGAGCAGCGAGGTCGCGAAGCCCGGCGCCTTGAAGGACGCGCGCGCAGCGGCGTTCTGGAAGGTTTCCATTTCCGGCTGGATGAACGCGCCATCATGGTCCTGGACCTGCGTGTGCGTCAGCTTGTTGGCGTGAGCGAACACGTATTCCACGTAGCCGATGGAACCTGGGGTCTGCTTCACGACGGCGGCGATGCCGTCATTGCCCTTGCCGCCCTGACCCACGGCCCACTTCACGTCGGTCGCGGCGCCGATCTTGGACTTCCACTCGGCGCTCTTCACCGAGAGGTAGCTCGTCCACACGTAGGTGGTGCCCGATCCGTCCGAGCGGTGAACGACGGTCACCGGCCAGTTCGGGATGCGAACGCCCGGGTTGATCGCGGCGATGCGCGGGTCGTTCCACTTGGTGATCTTGCCGAGGAAGATGTCGGCGATGATTTCGCCGGTCAGCTTCATCTGGCCCGGCTGGACGCCCGGCAGGTTCACGACCGGCAGGATGCCGCCCATGACCGACGGAAACTGCATCAGGCCGATCTTGTTGAGCTCTTCGTCGGTCATCGGCTTGTCGGTCGCGCCGAACGCGACCGTCTTGGCGGTGATCTGCTTGATCCCGCCGCCGGAGCCGATGGCCTGATAGTTGAGGCCGATGCCCGTCTGGGCCTTGTAGGCTTCCGCCCACTTTGCATAGATCGGGGCCGGGAAGGTGGCGCCCGCGCCGGAAATGTCGCCCGCAGAGGCGGCGCCCGCGAGCAGGGTGGCGCTCAGCGCTACCGCAACCGTCTTGAACATTCTTTTCTCCTGATCGTTAAGCGATCCCACGATCGCAGACCGTGCCAATGGCATAGCCTTTCCGCATAACAGTTTGGTGACGGTCAGGCGCGAGACCGCATTTCAATGTGATGAAGTGCAGCGCGCATTCACATTGAATCGATATACGAAACACGCCGCAATTCGCCTTCAAGGGTAGCAATTCAACCAGGAGGGAGGATCTGACCCAGCCTCAGGTGGCATGTTTCGCAAAATTCACCTGAAACCCGGCGTTCGTCACAGGCTGGGACTTTGTGTGGCAATCCGAGCACATGACGTCATATACGTGGGCGACGCGTGCGGCGGGCGCCCGACTCACGCGGCCGCCGTAGCTTCGAATTCACGCTTCAGGACAGCTGCGTCCAGATTGCGGCCAATGAAGACGAGGCGGCTGTAGCGCGCCTCGTCTGGTTTCCACGGACGCTGGAAGTCGCCCTCCAGAATCATGTGCACGGCCTGGAAGACGAGGCGCCGGTCGTCGCCCGCGACGTCGATGATCCCCTTGGCGCGCAGGATGTCCGGTCCCTGTTCTTGCAGCACGGCGTTCAGCCAGCGGGTGATCTTGGTCCCGTCGACGGGGGTGTGCAGGGTGAGCGCCACGCCCTTGATGTCGTCGTCGTGGACGTGGTCGTGCTCGTGGTGATGACCGTGCCCGTGGTCATGCCCATGGTCGTGCTCGCAGCTGTCGTCGTGCACGTGGCCCGCCTCGCCGTGGGGCGGGTTGAGGAAGTCCGGCTCCAGCGCCGTGATTCGGGCAAGATCAAAGCTGCCGCGCCCCAGGATCGTCTCCAGCGGGACGTTCGACCGCTGGGCCCGGTGGATGGGGGCGAGCGGGTTCAGCCGCTTCAGTCGCGCCTCCACCATGCGCAGGTCGTCCTCGGAGACGAGGTCGGTCTTGTTCAGGACGATCTGGTCGGCGAAGGCGATCTGCTCGCGGGCCTCGCGACTGTCGGAGAGGCGCAGGAGCACGTGCTTGGCGTCCACGACCGTGGTCACGCTGTCGAGGCGGGTCTTCTCCCGCACATCCTCGTCGACGAAGAAGGTCTGGGCGACGGGGCCGGGGTCGGCGAGGCCGGTCGTCTCGATGATGATGGCGTCAAAGGTCCCCTTGCGCCGCATCAGACCGGTCAGGATGCGGATCAGGTCGCCCCGCACCGTGCAGCAGACGCAGCCGTTGTTCATCTCGAACACTTCTTCATCGGCGTCGACCACGAGGTCATTGTCGATCCCGACCTCGCCGAACTCGTTGACGATCACGGCGTAGCGCTTGCCGTGCGGCTCGGTGAGGATGCGGTTGAGAAGGGTGGTCTTGCCGGCGCCGAGATAGCCGGTCAGCACGGTCACGGGAACGCGGTCGGTCATGGAAACCTTGCGAGGAGAGGGGCGGCGAAGTGTGGCGCTACATGTAGGCGGAGGACGCGGCTGAAGGAAGACGCGTTCAGCTCCGGGCGGTGAGGGCGCGGACCGTCAGCCAGCCAAAGCCTGCCAGCATCAGAACGCCGCCGATGGGCGTCACCGCGCCGAACAGGCGAACCCCGCTGAACGCCAGCGCATAGAGGCTCGTCCCGAAGACAAGGCCGCCGGACAGGACCAGCCCCGCTGAGGTCCGTGCGCCCGTAGCATCGCGCAGGGCGAGGAGGCCGATCCCGACGGCCGCCGCGGCCAGCTCGTAGGATGCTCCGGTGTGCAGAAGGGCCTTGGTCGCAGGATCGCTCACCGCATGCGCCCCGAAGGCGCCCGCAGCGACGGCCAGAAAACCGTTCAGTCCGGACAGCGTCATTAATAGTCTTGGCGGCATGGTCATCAGCGCAACTCCGTATCGGGACAGGTCTATCACCCGCGTCATCACAAGGGGAGGCGAGGTTTGCGCGCACCATGCCCTTTTCTCGGAGGCGGAAGCGGACTAACCCAAGGTCAAATGCCGCGTCTGCCGCCCCTTTTCCGTCACGGATTCTTCTACGCGCTGATCTACATCGGCACGGGGGTGAGCATGCCCTATGCGCCGGTGTGGTTCAAAAGCGTCGGCCTGACCGCCCCGCAGATCGGCGTGATCCTCGCCGCGCCGATGCTCGGTCGCGCCGTCGCCGGCCCCGCGACAGCGGTGTGGGCCGAAGGATTTCGCCTTCGCCGAACCCCCATGGTTCTGCTCGGACTGATCGCCGCGGCCTGCTATGTCGCGCTCCTGTTCCTACACGGCTTCCTGGCCTGGCTGGTGCTGTGGTTCGTGGCCGCCACCGCGATCAGCGCCATTTCGCCCCTGGCCGATGTGCTCAATCTGATCCGTTCACGGATCGACAACTTCACCTACACCCTCGCCCGCTCCATCGGCTCCATCGGCTACATCTTCGGCAATATTGCGGGGGGCGCGGTGGTGGCGGCGACCTCGCCGGCGACGGCCATCGTCTGGCCGGCCATCGCTGCGACAGGCTGCGCGCTCTTGGGGCTGAAGCTGTTGCCGCCCGAGCCGACCCATCACCCGTCCGCGGCGCAGGAGCCGCGTCCCGGCTGGTCGGCGCTGCCCGCCCTCCTGCGCAATGGCGATCTCATGCTGTGCATCGCCGTGTTCAGCCT
>CAIUZX010000224.1 GCA_903903715.1 uncultured Caulobacterales bacterium | reverse complement strand
CTCGCCAACCCGATCTATGTGGATCGCCGCGCAAAAGCCGCGCCTTAGCGTCAGACGGTTCGGATCTCGAGAACCCGTCGTGCGCTGTCAAGCTCGGCGACGGCGTCCGCGCGAACACCGCCGGACATCATGTGCCTGGTCAGACGCTCATAGGTCTGGATGAAGGTGGCGAGTTCGGCGCGTCGGGAGACGGGCAGGCGGTTCGGCGGCAGGCCGAGAGCCGATGCTTCCTGCTCGCACCGCCAGTCGAGGACGACATCAAAGGACGGAGCGCGCAGGAACAGCGCGGCGTCGAAGCGATCGAACAAGGCCCCATAGGCGCCGGCGAGGTTCGTATTCCAGGCGCGACGCCAACGCCCCTCGGGATCCTCCGACGCCTCCAGGGCGTTGACCGGCGTGTCAAGTTGCTCTGCAGGTACCGGTGTTGCGCCAAGGCACCATCCGTCGATGAGGATCGCGCGGGGCCGTCCCACGAACGCCGTCCAGTCGGCCACGGGCCGCCGGTCATCGGAGAGCTTGTCGAAGGACGGAATGGACGTTCGCATGTCTGGGCCGGCTCGCGACAGGGCGTCGATCACGGACGTCGCAAGCGACAGATCGTGGGTTCCGGGCGCCCCGCGGACGGCGAATAGCGGGTGCGCGGTCAGTCCGAGCCGCGCCCGCTCGAACTTGGTCAGATAGACATCATCGAGGGAAACATGCGCGAGGTGCAGGCTTGCGGCGAGATGGCGGCAGAGCGTCGTCTTGCCGGACCCTTGCGCCCCCGCCACAGCGATGACCGATGGACGATCCACGTCCGGCTTGGCGTCGATCCAGCGCTCGATCTGCGCAAGAAGCCGTAGGTCCGGCGAGGCCAAGGTCCTGCTCCACAAATCCTTCGACCGGGGCGTCCCGTCGATCAGGTATCAGACAGTGTCCTTTGGAATTCCGGCGTCAAGCCGCGTCCCGCCCTTGAATGGACAAGGTAACTTCCACATCTGCAAATTTCTGAGATATTCGTGTTCACAGGCGCAAGCCGGACCGTGCCGGCGCTTCGCAGACCCAACACCAGAAGAGAGAGTCCCCAAAGATGGACCTGAGTTTCTCACCCGAAGACGAAGCGTTCCGCCTCGACGTCCGCAACTGGATCTCCGCCGAGTATGACGAGGACCTGCGCCGGGCCATGTCGCAGACCAAGAACGGCTATCTCGACAAGTCGCGCCTGCTTCGCTGGCAGCAGAAGCTGGCGTCCAAGGGCTGGCTCGCGGTCGATTGGCCGGAGGAGTACGGCGGCCCGGGCTTCACGGCCACGCAGCGCTACATTTTCGGTGAGGAAATGGCGGCTGCGAACGTGCCCCCGACCATCCCCTTCGGCGTTCGGATGTGCGCCCCGGTCCTGATGGCGTTCGGCTCGGATGAGCAGAAGGCCGAGCATCTGCCGCATATGCGCAACGCCACCCGCTGGTGGTGCCAGGGCTATTCGGAGCCCGGCTCCGGCTCCGACCTCGCCGCGCTGCAGATGCGCGCTGACCGGGACGGGGACGACTACATCCTGAACGGCTCGAAGATCTGGACGACGCTCGCCCAACATGCGGACTGGATCTTCTGCCTCGTGCGGACGAGCCAGGAGCAGAAGCGTCAGGACGGCATTTCCTTTGTGCTGGTGGATATGACCACGCCGGGCATCTCGGTGCGTCCGCTGCCGACCCTCGAAGGGCCGCTGGAAGGCCTGCAGGAGATCAATCAGGTCTTCTTCGACAATGTTCGCGTGCCGGTGAAGAACCGTGTGGGCGAAGAAGGCAAGGGCTGGACCTACGCCAAGTACCTCCTTGAGTTCGAACGCGGCAACGCCTATGCGCCGGGCCTGAAGGCTGCGCTCAAGAAGGTGAAGACGATCGCGACGAAGACCCTCGCCGACGACGGCCGCCCGCTGATCCAGGACGCCGAGTTCCGTCGGAAGCTCGCCGACATGCAGATCCAGATCGATTCCCTCAACGCCACGGAACTCCTGGCCTTTGCGGGCCGGGAGTCCGGCGCGCGAATGGGGGCCATCTCGTCCATGCTGAAGTGCCAGGGTTCGGAGACGCAGCAGGCGATCACCGAGCTCGCCCTTGAAGCGGTCGGCATCAACGCCTCGCCCTATGTGGGCGACGGTCTCGTGGAGCAGGCCAGCAACGAGATGAAGCCGGGCGCCGACTACGCTTGGCCGGTCGCGGGGTCCTATTTCAACTACCGCAAGACTTCGATCTATGCGGGCTCGAACGAGATCCAGCACAACATCATGGCCAAGGCGATACTTGGTCTCTGATCATTCTGGGCCTTTGATCATCCTGTGACCAGGCGCTCCGGAGACAACTCCGGAGCGCTTGTGCGTCGGCGGATATTATGGCGTTATCGCTGCCAATAAATTGATTTGGCGGAGAGCCCCATGAAAGTCCTGCGCACACCTGACGCCGCCTTTGCGGGCGTCACGGACTTTCCCTTCGCGCCACATTACGCCGAGATCCCCGCTGCGCCGGGCGGTCCAGCCCTGCGCGTGCACTATGTTGATGAAGGCCCGCGCGATGCGCCTGTCGTCCTGATGATGCACGGCGAGCCGAGCTGGAGCTATCTTTACCGCCACATGATCGGCCCGGTCGCTGATGCCGGGTTCCGCGTCGTCGCGCCCGACCTGATCGGCTTTGGCAAGTCGGACAAGCTGTCACGTCGGAAGGACTACAGCTATGCCCGCCACGTCGCCTGGATGCGCCAGTGGATTGAGGCGCTGGATCTCAAACGCGTCACCCTCGTCTGCCAGGACTGGGGATCGCTCATCGGCCTACGTCTGGTGGCGGAGATGCCGGACCGGTTTGCGGGCGTCGTGCTCTCCAACGGCGGTCTGCCGGAGGGCGGGCGCCCGCCCCGGGCCTTTGCGATCTGGCGCGCCTTCTCCCAGTGGAGCCCGGTGTTCCCCATCGGCAAGATCGTCAGCGCGGGGACGAAACGCGGCCTGTCTCCCGCCGAGATCGCCGCCTATGACGCCCCGTTCCCCAGCGCCGCCTACACCGCCGCCGCCCGTATCTTCCCGACCTTCGTACCCTTTGAGAACAATGTCGCCATTCCTGACCAGAAGGCCGCCTGGAAGGTGTTTGAGACCTGGAACAAGCCATTCCTCTGCTGCTTCAGTGACGGCGATCCGGTCAGCCGCGGCGGCGAGCACAGATTTATCGGCCGTGTTCCGGGTACAAGCGGTCAGCCTCACACGACCCTCCACGGTGGGCACTTCATCCAAGAAGACGACCCGCAAGGCTTTGTCGCCTGCGTCCTGACCGTCGCGCGATCCACCTGAAACCTCATTCCCCTCACATTCCGGAGACTGTCATGAAGGTCGTCAATCACCTCCACCCCACGCCGGAGCAGGCCAAGGCGTTTTTCGGCGCCGAGGAAGACGGCCCGATGTGCATGGTCAACCTGCTGAAATTCAGGGAAAAGGCTGAATACGCCGACGGCTCTGAGCCTGAGCTTTCGGGACGTGACGCCTACCTGCGCTATGGCGCGGGCGTGCAGGCCTGCATCGCCGCCGTGGGCGGTCGGGCGCGCTTCTCGGGCTTCGTCACCGACCTGATGCTGGGGGAGGTCGAGGAGCTCTGGGACATGGTGGCCATCGCCGAATACCCCTCCCGCGCGGCGATGATGCAGATGGTGCAGTCACCGGAATACCAGGCGATCACCAAGCATCGGGACGCCGGTCTCGCCGGGCAGCTCAACATCCGGACCAAGGCGGTCGGCTGACGGCTTTAACGCAGCGGCTCGGCCAAGCGGTTCTCGATATCCCGGTAGGCGGCTGCGATCAGCGCGTCGAGGGCGGCTTCGTCGACCTTGCGGCCGAAGCTGAGCTTCACATGGCGCATCCGCTTGCCGGTCCCTTGAAGCAAGCCGTCAGGGTCTGGCAGGTCGACGCCGTGGAAGAAGCCGACATTCGCGTGGGCCTTGAACGCGCCGACATAGGCGAAGGCGGCGCCGCTGAGGCACACCGTCGGATAGCCGTCGTGCAGAATTTCGCACACGCCGTCGCCGCTGGCGCGCAGCTTCTCATACCAGGGTGAGACCATCATGCGCAGGGCGTCGCCTTGCGCGAACCAGGCCTCAATCTCTGGATCGTGCGGAACGGCGCCGGTGAGTGTGAACAGGGCGGACATCCCGGAAGAGTGGCGCCGCCGTCAGAATTGTCCAGCCGCGCGCCGCGCCCGCTCATCGGTTGAAAGGATCAGGAACCCTGCGTCGCCTGAACCGCCGTCGGCGCATTGGATGACGTTGCGGTCGTTGACGGCGTGGCGCTCGGGGGCGGCGTGGGCGTTCCGGTCAGCGCCGCGCCGAATGAACTCGGCGCAATCAGGCTGAACCCGAGGGACGAAGCCGGTGAATTAGGGCTCTGCGACGCTGCGACGGTCGCCTGATAGGCTTGCGCGCCCTGACTGGCTGTCGCCGATGGCGCGCTCGAGTCGCTCGACGATGCGCTGACAAACGACACGGCGCTCGGCGGGGGTGGCGTGGTCGCCTGCACCGCGGCGGCGTAAGCCTGACCGACTGCGGCGTTCGCCGGCGGGGCGGGCGGCGCAGCCTGGGCGGGCGCGCTCTGCGAGGCCTGGACGGGAGCGGGCGACGGCGGAGGCGGCGGGGACTGAACCGTTGCGGCGTTCGCGATCGACGTCGACGATGAAATAGCGGTCATTTGGGTCGTCCGTTTTTCAGAGCCTTTGCGGATCTTTTTGATCCGCAATGTGACCCTAGGCCCGACCGAGTTAAGGTGGCGCTGAGAATTCAGGTAAACGCAAAGTAAATATCAACGAAGAATTCCGCGGAAACCTTGCGGCATTCTGCTCGTTCTGGGCGGCGCCTGCCTAGTACGCCGTCGGGTCTATAGCGTTGGGGTCGTTATAGGTCAGGGCGAGGAAGACATCTTCGAGGTCCGCCTCTTCCGTCGACAGATCCTTGATCCCGATGCCAGCTTCCCGAACTGCGCTCAGTACGTCTTCAATGCCGGCCGTGTCCGCCTTGAAGGAGATCACCAGACGGCCATCCGGCTTCAGCTTGCCTTCGAAGCCGTTCAGCGGCGGAACAGCGGTCAGCGGTGTTTTCGGCGTGATGATGACGGCGCGGCTGTCAAACCGGCGGAGCAGATCCCCGGTCGGCTCGCAAGCGACCACCTCGCCGCGATTGATGATGGCGATGGTGTCGCACAGCGCCTGCGCCTCTTCCAGATAGTGGGTGGTCAGCACGATGGTCACGCCCTGCGCGTTCAGCGCCTGCACATAGGTCCAGAGCTGGCGGCGCAGCTCGACGTCCACCCCGGCGGTCGGCTCATCGAGGATCAGGATCGGCGGATTGTGCACCATGGCCTTGGCCACCATCAGGCGTCGCTTCATGCCGCCGGACAGCTGTCGCACATAGGCGTCGGCCTTGTCGGACAGTCCGAGGGCCGCCAGGATCTCGTCGGTGCGCCGTTCCGCCTTGGGCACGCCATAAAGGCCGGCCTGCGTCTCCATGCTCTCCCGGGGCGTGAAGAAGACGTCTGCGGCGATTTCCTGCGGCACCACGCCGATGGCGGCGCGGGCGCTGCGCGGTTGCTCGTCAATGTCGATGCCCCAGAGCTTCACCGTGCCAGATGTCTTGTTAACGAGGCCGGCAAGAATGTTGATGAAGGTCGACTTGCCGGCGCCGTTCGGACCCAGAAGGCCGAAGACGGAACCTCTCGGGATCGCCAGATCTACCGATTTCAGCGCGGTCTTGGCGGGCCCCGTTTTGGAAGCGGGATAGGTCTTAACGAGACCCTTGGCCTCGATCACGAAATCGGGGAGCGACATATCGGCCTTATCGGAAAGTGCGGGCGCCTGACTGGGCGGTATGATTGGGCGGCTTGAATTGACGGGGATGAACCCCTGTCGCATTAGGTAAGGTGAAAGCCCAACCTTGCCAAGCCGGAGCCATCTTTCGATGTCCCACGATCTCGTCCCGACGGCCGATCCGGCCGTGCCCGCGCCGCCCGAAGTCATCGAAGTCGATGGACACAAGGTCGCGTGCGATGGCGGCGGCGGCGCGCTTGGCCATCCGCTGGTCTACATGGAAATGGGCGACAAGCCGTATGTCGAGTGCCCGTACTGCGATCGACGATTCGTGCGCGCAGGCGGCGGGGACCACTAGGGTCCTCATCTTCCGTCGAATCGTGACCCACGCGGATTGACCCCGCGTCCGTCGATCCTTAAAGCCCGCGAGCCCGCCGCATTATCCCTCGGCGGGCCTCCTCCCCTTACCGACCTTGAACGGAGCCGTCCATGACCGCCGCCCCCGTGAAGAAAGTCGTGCTGGCCTATTCCGGCGGCCTCGACACCTCGATCATCCTGAAGTGGCTGCAGACCGAGTATAATGCGGAGGTTGTGACCTTCACCGCAGATCTTGGGCAGGGCGAGGAACTGGGGCCGGCGCGGGAAAAGGCGCTGCTGCTGGGCATCAAGCCCGAGAACATCTTCATCGAGGATCTGCGCGAAGAGTTCGTGCGCGACTACGTCTTCCCGATGTTCCGCGCCAACACGGTCTATGAGGG
>CAIUZX010000223.1 GCA_903903715.1 uncultured Caulobacterales bacterium | reverse complement strand
TCCTTCCTTGCGGCGTCGAGCGTCCGGAAATCCACGCGGGTTGCGGCATTGTCGATCAACGCCCACTGAACCGCGTGTCGCTCAGCGGGGTTGGAAAGACGAGACAGTCCGGCGGAAACCGTCGACGCATCGCCGGTCTTGGCGGCATGCATCAGTTCACGAAAGGCGGCAAGGCTCGCGCCGCCGGCTGAAAGAGGCAACATCGGCGCTGGGGCGTTGGTGTCAGGCGCCGGTTGCGGCGTTGGTGCGTCCGGCTCCTGCAAGCTCGTGTAGGGCACAGGTTCGGCGGCCGCCATCGACATTCCCACCCAGGCGCAGCAGGCGCAGGCGAGAGCGATCGGAAGTCGTCTGCGATCCCTGTTCATGCCGATCTGATCCCTCCGGTTGGAAATTCGCGTATACGACTTCTGTTGCGCGAAACCGCGATTGCGGGCAAGCGCTTCGGATCATTAGTGTGAGGCGCCGAAGGCGTCTCGCTTGATCCCTTTCCTGCCGCGTCATTGCGGCGATTCTAATGCGAACGAACAAACATGTCAGAACCGCTTTTCAAAGGCGTCTTAACTGCTCTGGTGACACCGTTTCGTGACGGGGCTGTGGATGAGGCGGCCTTTCTTCCTCTCGTTGAACGTCAGATCGCTGCAGGCATACATGGCGTTGTGCCGGTCGGAACGACCGGGGAAACGGCGACCTTGTCGCATGACGAGCATCGACGGGTCGTCGAAGCCTGTGTGACGCGTGTCGCGGGAAGGGTGCCGGTCATTGCAGGCGCTGGCTCCAACGCCACAAGTGAGTGCATTGCGCTCGTTCGCCACGCCAAATCCGTAGGGGCGGACGCGGCTTTGGTGGTGACGCCGTATTACAATCGTCCCAGTCAGGAAGGCCTGTATCGTCACTACATGACTGTCGCGGATGCAGTCGAGCTGCCGCTGATCGTGTACAATGTTCCGGCGCGAACCTCCTGCGACATTTCCAACGACACCTTGGCGCGCCTATCTGGCCACCCGAACATCGTGGGTGTGAAGGACGCGACCGGAGATCTTGTTCGCGCCAGCCAGCAGAGACTGATGTGCGGCAAGGACTGGGTCATGTTGTCGGGAGATGATCCGACGACCCTTGGATATGTCGCGCACGGCGGACATGGTTGCATCTCGGTGACGAGCAACGTCGCGCCGCAGGCCTGTGCAACGTTCATGAATGCAGCCCTGCGAGGGGACTTCGCCGAGGCGCTGGACTGGCAGGACCGCCTGATCGGACTACATAAAGCGTTGTTTCTCGACGCGTCGCCGGCGCCGACGAAATTCGCACTGTCGGAACTGGGCCTGTGCGGCCCGGACGTCCGTCTGCCGCTCGCCGCTTGTTCCGACGCCGTCCGGCCCGCCGTGCGCGACGCCATGCGGACGGCCGGTCTTTAGGAACGACGGATTGTCATGACCGAAGCCAAGCTCCAGCCCCGCAAGCTGATCGCCGAGAACCGTCGGGCGAAGTTTGACTATTTTCTGGATGACTCCATCGAGGCCGGCCTGGTGCTGAAGGGTTCGGAGGTCAAATCGCTACGGCTTGGACGCGCCAACATTGCGGAGAGCTACGCCGCGGTCGAAGGCGATGAGCTGGTGTTGATCAACGCCTATATTCCTGAGTATCCGGGCGCCAACAGGTTCAACCACGAGCCCCGTCGCGGGCGCAAGCTGCTGCTTCACCGCCGACAGATCAACAAGTTCATTGGGGCCGTGCAGCGCGAAGGTCGCACGATTGTCCCGGTGAAGTTATATTTCGACGAGAAAGGACGGGCAAAACTCGAACTCGCTCTGGCGAAGGGCAAGAAGCTGCACGACAAGCGCGCTTCGGAGGCCGACAAGGACTGGAAGCGCGATCAGGCAAGGCTCATGCGAGATCGTGGCTAGCGCTCCCTCCCGAACGGTCAGTCGGTGTCGGGCTCCGCGCGAGTTGCAAAATACGCCCAGCCGGCGGCGAACAGCAGGATCCCGGCAGCCAGCAAGAACGGCGCTCCCGAGAGTTCTATCGGCTGCCCCGGGCGAACGAACCAGGCGAACACGAACGGAAAGATCAGCGGTCCCAGCAGTTCGGAGATGCCCGTCAGGCTCGACGTAGCGCCCTGCAACTGGCCCTGCTCCGCCGCGCTGACGTGGCGCGTCATCAGGGACTGCGCCGCCGGTCCCCAGATGCCCCAGAGCGCGAGAATGGGAATTCCAAGCCAGAGGATGTTTCCGGTCGGCGCGAGACCTGCAATGACCATTCCGGCGGCGCCGAACAGTAATCCGACCGGTATGGCTCTTCGGTTACCGAACAGGCGGATGGCTCGGGGCACGATGATCACTTGCGCCATGACCAGGGCAATTCCCACCACCGTCAGTGTGAAGCCCAAGGTGCCCAAGGACCAATTGTAACGGTGCGTCGCGTACAGGACGATCGTCGAAGGCAGGGAGACTTGCGCCAACGTGGACAGAAATGACACCCCCGCCAGCCCGGTGAGTTCCGGATGGCGCCGCAGCAAAGCCAGCGCCCCTATGGGATTGGCCCGACGCCAGTTGAAAGGCAGACGTAGCGCCTTCGGCAAAGACTCAGGCAGCACGAAGAGCCCGTAAAGGGCGTTGGTCAGGCTGAAAGCCGCAGCGACGTAGAGTGGGATTCTCAGACCATATGATCCAAGCGCGCCGCCAATGCCGGGTCCTAGCACCAGACCCACACCGAACGCCGCGCCCAACAGTCCGAACGCGCCGGCGCGCTTTTCCGGAGGCGTAGTGTCCGCCACATAGGCGTTCGCGATCGCGTAACTGGCGCCTGTGACGCCAGAGAGAACCCGGCCTATGAACAGCCATACTAGGCTGGGCGCCCAGGCCATCGCCGCATAGCTGAGTCCTAGCCCGATGTTGGACGCGAGGATGAGCGGGCGGCGTCCCAGTCGGTCCGATAGGCAACCGATCAACGGGGAGCAGAAGAATTGCATCAAGGCGAAGACGGCGTTGAACACGCCGTAGATCACCGCGGCTTCGGAGGTGTTGCCTTCGACAAATTGGCGCACCACTCCGGGAAGGATCGGGGCGACCAGCCCCAAAGCCATGATGTCCAGAAGGACGGTGATGAATATGAAGATCACAGCGCGCTGCTGGTGCGGCGCCTGCGAACCTCCGTCGGACGGGGCTTTGGTCATGGACTCCAGGCCTCGCGGCGGTTCATCCGGTGATCATAAGGCGAGTGGCCGAGGCATAGAAGTCGGGCCGGAAGACCCGGCTCTGACCCAAGTCACCCAAGGGGGTTTTCGCCACAACGATTAATCCTCGTCTTCGCCGAGATCGTCATCTGAAGGTTGAAGGAATCGGGGGGTCGAGGACTGGCGAGGGCGCCCGATCAGATTGGCCAGATCCTGTAGGTCAACGAACGTGTCAGCCTGACGTCGAAGGTCGTCGGAGACCATCGGCGGTTGGGACTTGACCGTCGATACAACGGTGACCCGGACTCCCTTGCGTTGAACGGCGTCGATCAGCCTGCGGAAATCTCCATCGCCTGAGAAAAGCACGATGTGATCGACCGAGGGCGCAATTTCGAGCATGTCCACGGCGATCTCTATATCCATATTCCCCTTGGTGCGGGTGACGCCGGTGGATTGTTCAGTATACCGTCGGACAGGCTTCGTCACCATGGTGAAGCCGTTGTAGTCCAACCAATCCACCAGGGGGCGAATCGGAGAATATTCCTGATCCTCTACGATTGCAGTGTAGTAGTAGGCTCTTATAAGAATTCCGCGCTTGCGGAATTCTTCCAAAAGCTTTTTGTAATCAATATCAAAGTTCATCGTTTTGACGGCGGCGTAAAGGTTTGCGCCATCAATAAAAAGCGCGAGTCTATCGGTAGGGTAGAATGTCATGAATTCAACTTTCTCTAATAAACATGACTGAAAGCAGCATCGACGATCTGGTTATTGTGGCCGTTGGAGGCAATCTTCCAGGGGCATCCGGGACCATATTGGAAAATTTGGAATCAGCGCTGGATCACTTCCCGATTTCAGAACTTATGATTACCAAGCGGTCAAGGTGGTGGCGGTCAAGAGCGTGGCCGGACCCGACGGCGCCTGACTACATCAATGGCGTCGTCATTGTCGAGCCGTCGCTGAATCCGTTGGAGACGCTCGCGAGGCTCGCTTCGATCGAAGTCTTGTTCGGGCGGGATCGATCTGAGGCGAACGCGCCTCGGTCTCTGGATCTCGATCTGATCGCCTACGGGCGCACGCGACTGCAGACTGAAACGTTGATCCTGCCGCACCCGCGCGCGAACGACAGACTTTTCGTCATGGGTCCGCTCGCGGAAATTGCGCCGAGCTGGCGGTGCCCAAATTGCGGTCTGACGGCCGCGCAACTTGCTTCCAGGGCCGCTGTGGGCCGAGACGCGCACCCAGCTTGAATTGGGCGGGCTCAATCCCCGTCGAGGATGGCGCGGATCGTTCGTGCGCCGGCTGCAGCTGCGTCCAGGGTGGGTGACGGCTGCCCGAGCATCAATCGATAGATCCAGTAGTTGGCGATGACGCGCTGCACATATTCCCGCGTCTGCCCCCCTGGCATGCTTTCAAAGACCAGAAGACTGTCAGCGCCGGGCATCTGGGACGCGGTCTTCAGTATCGTGGACGGTCCCGAATTATAAGCTGCAACCGCATGAAGAAGGTCCCCCTTCGTCGCGTCGAGCAGCTTGCCGACGTAATCCTGACCAATTCGGAGATTTAGCGCCGGGTCCTTGAGGGCTGACGGGTCCTTGACAAGTCCCGCGTCCTGCGTGACGTGCGCCGCCGTCGCCGGTGTCAACTGCATCAGTCCATAAGCGCCGGCTGTGCTCGACGCGTTGGGATTGAAGCGGCTCTCTTGCTTGATTAGGGCGTAAACGAGGGCCCGGCTCAATGTGTATCCACCGATTGGGAAGAAATCCGGCGTTTGGAAGCTGGAGAGGTCGAACCTGCGGCGTCCGCGTCCAAGATCGGCAGGCGACGTCAGGGGCGCCCCGAGGGCGATCGCCGCTGCGAGCCACTTCTTGCGCTCCAATTCGCCGCCGGCCCCAAGCAGAGCCGTGCGAAGCTCCAGTCCAGTCTCGGGCAAGAGGCCAATCTGTGCAAATGCCGCCGCTCGGTGCGCTCGCCGGTCACCCCTCACAAGACGAGTCAGAGCGGTTTCTCCGGCCTTGCTTGTAGCTTGGGGTGAGAAAGGAGACTCAGAACGCTCTTCGTCCGGGATGTCCACGCCGCTTGGACTGACCGAAGGGTTCAGGCCCAGCTGGCGCTCTGCAATCAAACCGTAAAAGGTGTAGGGCGTGGCGGCGGCGACTCTTAGCAGCGCGGGGGCCTGTTCGGGCCGGCCGGCGGCGATTTCGGAGCGCGCGCTCCAGAATGCAGCGGCGGATCGGACCCACTCGTTCTGCGTGCGATCCTGCGACAGCTTTGAAAAAGCCGAGGCCGCTTCTTCGAACTTGTTGGTTCGATAAGCAGCCAATCCATAGATCCAGTGCTCTCCCGCAGCCTTCGCCAGCTTCAACGCGTTGGCGACATCTCCCGCATAATAAGCCTCCCGGGCCGCCTGAACGGATTTAGAAACTTGAGCCTTTGGACGCGGCGGCGCCTCCAGCCTTTGTGCGACACGCTCCACGCGAGCCCAGGTCTGTGCGTCGTCAGGCGCAGGTGTGACATCCGGTGGAGGAGGAGGGGCCTCTGACGCGATTTGGCGCTTCTTGGCCACCGTCCATACGCGATCCGCATCGGGAAGGTCATGATACTTGACAAGCCATGCCTTCAATTCGGCAAAAGTGGCGGTGTAACCAGGGCTCATCAGTTTTTCATAGACGACCCGACCGACGAGACATTTGTCCTGGACCGTGGCCACTGCGCGGTCGGCTCGCTCGAAATCTCCGCGCCGAACGGCCGCGAACGCAGTCGCGTAAGCGGAGGCGTCCGCCGGTCGAAGTGTCTTCAGCGTCGCACTGCTGGGTGCGATGGTTGACGTCGCGGGGGATGAGGATGCCGCCGAACCTGCGCACGCGACGGTCAGGACGATGACTGCGCCGAGAAGGGATCGCTTTGGCGAAGTCAATGAGAGACGCCTCGCAAGATGGACGACAGGCGCCCCGACTGCAGACAAGCGTGGAACTTACTGCGAAACGCCCTTCGGTTCAAGGCGACCCGCAAGGTTGAGCAAGTCCGACCAGGCGAGCTTTTTCGCTGTTGGCTGACGAAGAAGAAACGCCGGGTGAAGCGACGCAATCACCGGACGAGGACGCGACATCCCGTCCGCCCATTCCGACCAACGACCACGTAGCGATAGAATGCCTTCCGGGCGCTTCAGGACGGCTTTCGCCGCAGCGCCGCCCAACAGCAGAACGCAGGATGGATCCACCAGTTCAACCGCTCTCGCCACAAACGGGGCGCAGATCTCCTGTTCCTCGAGTGTTGGTGTCCGATTGGCGGGCGGCCGCCAGAAGACGGTGTTGGTGATGAATACCCGATCCGAAAGGCCGGATGCGACCAGCATACGGTCGAGCAATCTTCCAGCCCGTCCCACAAAGGGCGCGCCTTGCAGATCTTCTTCGGCGCCAGGGCCTTCTCCGATGATCACCACCTCCGCGTCAGGACGTCCGCGCGCGAACACGGCCTGCCTCGCCCCCATCGCGCTCAAGGGACACCCGTCAAACGCCGATATGGCCGATTCGAGATCCTGAAGGGTTGCGCATCCCTTCGCCATCGTCTGAGCGCGCGCGGCGGCCCCGACCACATCGATCCTTGGGGCGTCCATCGCGGTCGGCGCCACGGTTGGGCGAAGGTCTGCGCGGCGCGGTGCGGCGGCGACCGTCTTCATTTCCACACGCCGATTGACCGGCGCGTCCTCAAGACAGCAATCCACGCCAGCATCAGCCCAAAAATGGAGCAGGCTGATCAGCTCGGCTTCAGTGACGGCGCTTGAGGGCATGCGAAAACCGATTGGGGTCTTGCGAAAATGAGGACTTGACCACCGTCGCGGCACCTTCGGATAAGACGTCATCCGGATCAATAGATCCGCGCCGAGGAAAATGCGCATGACCGACGCTGTCGAACGCGAATCCATGGAATACGACGTCGTGATCGTCGGTGGCGGGCCTGCGGGTCTCAGCGCCGCGATTCGGCTGAAGCAGCTCGCAGAAAGCGAAGGGCGTGAGGTTTCCGTCGCCCTGATCGAAAAGGGATCCGAGATCGGCGCCCACATTCTCTCCGGCGCGGTCATCGATCCCAAGGCCCTGAGCGAGCTTATCCCCGACTGGAAGGAAAAGGGCGCGCCGCTCGAAACGCCGGTCACGACCGACAAGTTCCTGCTGTTGGGGCCGTCGGGCGAGATTTCGCTGCCGATGTTCGCGTTTCCGCCCTTCATGCACAATCACGGCTGCTACATCGCCTCCCTCGGCAATGTCTGTCGGTGGCTGGCGACGGAAGCCGAAGCGCTGGGCGTAGAGATCTATCCCGGTTTCGCAGCTTCTGAGCTCGTCTACAGGGACGACGGCTCGGTGAAGGGCGTCGTCGTCGGCGTCGTGGGCGTCGGCAAGGATGGCGAGCTGAAGACCGATTACCAGCCCGGTATGGAGCTTCACGGGAACTACCTATTTATCGCCGAAGGCGTGCGTGGGTCTCTGGCCAAGTCCTTGATTTCCAAATTCAAACTCGACGCGAACTGCGAGCCCCAGAAGTTCGGCATCGGCATCAAGGAAATGTGGCAGGTGCCGCCGGAAAAGCACCAGCCAGGTCTGGCTCAGCACACGACGGGCTGGCCGCTTGACGACAAGACGGGCGGCGGAAGCTTCATGTACCACTTCGGCGACAACTACGTCGCCATCGGCTTCGTGACGCACCTGAACTACAAGAACCCCTACCTATCTCCCTTTGATGAGTTTCAACGCTTCAAACAGCATCCGTCGGTCCGTCCGCACCTCGAAGGCGGTCGCCGCATCGCCTATGGCGCGCGGGCGATCACTGAAGGCGGCCTACAGTCGATCCCGAAGCTGAGTTTCCCGGGCGGTGTGCTCATCGGATGTTCCGCCGGGTTCGTGAACGTGCCGAGGATCAAGGGCAGCCACAACGCCATGAAGTCGGGCATGCTGGCGGCGGAAGCGGCTTTCGCGGCGCTCGGTGAGGGGCGCAGCGGAGACGAACTCACGGCCTATCCGACCGCAGTGGAAAAGAGTTGGATCCTCAAGGAGCTTAAGGTCGTTCGGAACGCCAAGCCGTTGCTGTCTCGCTACGGCACCATGATCGGCGCCGCCCTGGGCATGTTCGACATGTGGACGAATCATCTGTTCGGCCTTTCGGCGTTCGGCACCTTGAAGCACGGCAAGACGGACGCCGCCTCAACGGGTCTTGCGAAAGACTACAAGCCGATCGCGTACCCGAAACCGGACGGCGTGATCAGCTTCGACAAGTTGAGTTCTGTGTTCATATCGAACACCAACCACGAAGAAGATCAGCCTGCGCACCTGAAGCTGAAGGACGCGAGCGTTCCGATCTCAGTGAACCTTCCGAAATACGGAGAGCCGGCGCGGCTTTACTGCCCGGCGGGCGTCTACGAAGTTGTCTATGATGAGGCCAAGAGCAATCCGAAGTTTGTCATCAACGCGCAGAACTGCGTCCACTGCAAGACTTGCGACATCAAGGATCCGTCGCAAAACATCAATTGGACGACGCCGGAGGGCGGCGGAGGGCCGAACTACCCGAACATGTAAGGCAAGTGGCGCGGTCGCACTTGCCGTAGCTGGAAAAATCATGGAACTGTCCCAGCTATGACCTCTTTGTCGGCCGCCCCCATCCGTCGCTTCAGCCTGATCGCGGCGCTCCTGCTTGGTGGGTGCGCCGCGGATGTGAACAAGCCCGTCGTCACGCCCCCCGCGCTTTCACTGCCGATGATCTCTTCTCCCGGATCGGGTTACGGCTTGTTCCTGTCCGCCATGCAGGCCGCAGCCGATGGGGATCTCACGCGCTCGGCAAGTTTCTTCGAACAGGCCAGCGCCAGCGATCCGGATGATCCCTTGCTGAGGGCGAGGGCGTTTGACGCCTTGCTCACGAGCGGTCAGGTTGATCGGGCCAATCAGGTTGCGGCGGGCGGCCTGATGGACGATGACGAAAGCGTTCCGGGCCTGGCCGCGCTGGCTCGTGGCGTACAGGCGCTGGCGGAAGGACGCAGCAAGGACGCGTCCAATGCCTTCCGCGCCGCGCCGCCTAACGGAGCGGTAGGGATCGCCGGCGCGCTGCTGAGCCCTTGGGCGTCAGCTCAGTCGGGGGATTGGAAAATCGCGACCGCGCCGACGTCGGCGACCGCAGACCGCCTGGTGGTCGCGTTCGGAGGCTTGGCGCGGGCGCAACTCCTCGAGCGCAGCGGCCGAACCAAAGACGCCGAGACCACCTTCAAGGCTCTGGTGACCTCAAAGGAGCCGCTCTTCGTCCTCGCCTACGGGGCGCTTCTAGAGCGTCTTGGTCGCTGGTCTGATGCCGCCAATCTTTATACGTCGGCTCTGGCGAGCCATGCGGGTGATGCGGGCCTGACAGGTGCGCGAAAGCGGGCGCTGGCGCACGGCCCTGCGCCGGAACTTACCTCTCTTCGTGCGGGCGCCGCCGACTCTCTTGTCGAACTGGCCGTTCTTCTCGTGTCAGATCACCAACCGGAATTGGCCCTGAGCTACCTTCGTCTGGCGCTTCGACTCGACCCCGATCGTGCGGAGGCGTGGATACTGACGGGTGAGACGCTTGAGCAGATGGGCGATCAGGTTGGTGCGCGAGCGGCCTTTCTGCAGGTTAAGACGTCAAGCGCCGCCTATTCTGGCGCACGGCTGCGTCTGGCGCTAAGTTTTCAGCAGGCTGGCGACCGCATGCAAGCGTTGAAGATCGCCAAGGATGCGGCGTCAGCCTCAGCCGCGGACGCTTCGGCCCAAATCGTCTACGGCGAAATGCTGCGCGACGCTCAACGCTATGACGATGCGATCTTGGTGCTAAACGGAGTCATCGCCGCTTCTGGGCCAAAAGGCGCCGATGCGCGCCTCTATTACCTAAGGGGCGCCAATGAAGAGCGCGCCGGCAGATGGTCGGAGGCGGAAGCGGACCTGCGGAAATCATTGCGACTGGCGCCCAATGAGCCCGATGTTCTGAACTACCTCGGCTTCGCATGGGTTGACCGCGGGGAGCATCTGAAAGAGGCGTTGGACATGCTTCAACGCGCGGTCGCGCTCGCTCCGGGTTCGGGCGCCATCCTTGATTCTCTCGGATGGGCCAGATTCCGACTGAAGGACTTCCCTGGCGCTGTCCGTGATCTTGAACGGGCAGCGTTTCTTGAGGCGGCCGACGCCGAGATCAATGACCATCTGGGTGACGCCTATTGGCGCACCGGTCGGCGGGTCGAGGCGAAATATCAATGGCGTAGGGTGCTGACCTTGTCGCCTGACGATAAGTTGAAGGCCAGGATCGAACAGAAGCTCATGGATGGTCTGGACCCGCCGCAATCCCTCTTCGGCGCGCCGACCATTTGACACACTCGAATTCAAACATGCTGCGTTCCGTCTTCGCCTCCGCCAAGGTCAATCTTTTCCTGCACGTCGGCGCGTTGGACGAGGAGGAGGGGCGTCACCCTGTCTCCAGCCTGATGGCGTTTGCGGACATCGGAGACCGGATCTCGATCGAACCTTCCGAAGAGCCGGACTTCATTCTCGACGGTCCTATGTCCGCGCAATTATTATACGAGCCGCCAGATCGAAACTTGGTGGTGCGCGCCAGAGATCTGGTGCTGAAGCGACTGGGCCCGGATGCACCCCCATTTCGATTGACCCTCACCAAGCAGTTGCCGGTCGCCTCCGGCCTTGGGGGCGGCTCAAGCGATGCGGGAGCAACGCTTCGCTTGATCCGTGATGCGCTGCGGCTTTCGTTGAAGGATAGCGATCTGGAGGCGTTGGCGGCGTCTTTGGGTTCAGATGGACCCGCCTGCTTTCGAGGCGAACCCGTTTTGGCCTGGGGTTGGGGTGATGAATTGTCCCCGCCGCCGAGATTTCCCGACCTTCATGCCGTTCTGGTCAATCCCGGCGTGGCGTGTTCCACGGCGGACGTCTACCGCGCCTTCGATCGACTGGTGACCTCACCGGACGTGACACCGCCACCGATGCCGGAGCGTCTGGAAACAGTGACGGAGATGGCGGGCTGGCTTTTGTTTTCCCGCAATGATCTGGAAATCCCGGCGATTTCGATCTGTCCTCAGATCGAGGATGTTCTGCTTACATTGCGGGATGAGCCTGACACTTTGATCGCTCGGCTGTCCGGGTCGGGGGCGACTTGCTTCGCCCTCTGCGCCGGCGACTATGAGGCTGAGACGCTGGCGGAGCGCATCTCCGCCATGAGGCCGGCCTGGTGGGTTCGCGCTTGCCGTTTGGGCGGGCCCTGGTCCCGCTAGTGGTCCGATTCCGGCATTTGCATACCTGATGTACCTGCCGACGAGCAATTGTCGGAAGCATAAGGACCACTAGAAAACCTATTGATTCTAGTGGATTGTTCGAATTTGACATTCGAAACGCCGCCAAGTGTTAACTGGAACTCGAATGTCAAATTCAATCCACTAGTTCGCCGAACGATAATTTAGGGCGCCTCCACAAAGAATGAGAGCCGGGCGACTTTCCAGTCGCCCGGCTCTGATGTGAGGTCAGTCCAGAACAATCAGGCGTGATCGTGCAACGCTTCGCCGTGCAACGAGGCGTCCAGACCCTCGATTTCGGCTTCTTCGCTGACCCGCAGGCCCGTCGTGAACTTGCAGATCATCAGGATGACCAGCGTGCCGACCGCAGTCCACACGATGGTCGCCAGGCAGCCCTCGACTTGGGTCATCACGCTGTGTCCTTTGGGGAGCGTGTTGATGGAAGCGTCGGCGAAGACGCCGGTCAGGATGGCGCCGATCAAGCCGCCGATGCCGTGAACGCCGAAGGCGTCGAGGCTGTCGTCGTACTTGAAGATGCGCTTCAGCCATACCGCGGAAACATAGCAGCCAGCGCCAGCGGCGACGCCGATGACCAGCGCGCCCATCGGGTTCACGAAGCCAGACGCTGGCGTCACGGCGACGAGACCTGCCACTGCACCGGAAGCAAGACCCAAGATGCCGGGCTTCTTCCGCTCGAACCATTCAACGATCATCCAGGCCAGAGCAGCTCCGGCCGTCGCGATCTGGGTGTTCGCCATAGCGGCGCCGGCAAGGGCGTTTGCGCCAACCGCAGAACCGGCGTTGAAGCCGAACCAGCCAACCCACAGGAGGCTCGCGCCGATCATGGTGAACACGAGATTGTGGGGCGCCATGTTGTCGACGCCGTAGCCTTTGCGCTTACCCAGAACCAGCGCGCAGACGAGGCCCGCAACACCGGCGTTGATGTGAACGACCGTGCCGCCGGCGAAGTCCATCACGCCCTTGGAGCCGAGGAAGCCGCCGCCCCACACCCAGTGTGCGATGGGGGCGTAAACGATGACCGACCACAACACCGTGAACAGGAGCAGAGCTGAGAATTTGAGACGTTCTGCGAACGCACCGCAGATCAGCGCCGGCGTGATGATGGCGAAGGTCATCTGGTAGGTCATGAAGACATACTCAGGGATGGTCGGTGTCGCACCTGCGATGGAATAGGGCTTGTCCATTGTGACGCCCTTCAATCCGAAGTTCGCCATGCTGCCGATGTAGTCATTCAATTTCGCGTCAGGATTGGTGCCAAAGGCTAGGCTGTAGGTCGCGACCGCCCAGACAATCGTCACCACCGCTGTCATTGCGAACGACTGCGTCACGGTAGCAATGACGTTCTTTCGACGAACCATGCCGCCATAGAACAATGCAAGACCCGGTATGGTCATCATGAGAACGAGCGCCGTGGACGTCAGCATCCAGGACGTGTCACCGGAATCTGTTTTCCACGGAGCGGGCGCCGCGGCGGGGGCAGGGGCAGCAGGAGCCGCTGCAGCCGGCGCTGGCGCTGTTGCCGCCGGCGCCGCCGCTGTCGGAGCCGGGGCGGATGCGGCTGCCGGTGCTGTTGAATTTGGAGCGGTCTGCGCAACCGCTATTCCCATCGCTGCAGGTGCGGCGACCATCGCTCCGCACAAAGCAACCGCCGCTGCGAAGCGACCAAGTCCTCTAAAGTTCATTTCACCAATCCCCATTTGAAGTTTCAATCAAAGCGCCTGCGCGCCGGTTTCACCGGTACGGATCCGGACGGCCTGTTCGATATCGATCACAAAGATCTTCCCATCGCCGATCTTGCCGGTCGCCGCCGCCGTAGTGATTGTTTGAACAACCTTGTCGGCTAGGCTTGCAGGAACCACGACCTCGATCTTGATCTTCGGCACGAAGCTCACCTGATACTCAGCGCCGCGATAAACCTCAGTCTGTCCCTTTTGACGACCAAATCCCTTCACTTCAGAAATGGTCATGCCTTCCACGCCCGCGGCCGTCAGAGCCTCTCGGACCGGATCGACCTTGAAGGGTTTTACGATCGCTATGATCAGCTTCATTCTTGATCTCCATCCGGACGACGCTGGTGAGCGCCGGCTACCTTTTGTCTCGATCGTCGCTACCTACATCTGAGGTGTAGTCCTACGTCGGAGCCCTGATTTTGGGCTCTAAGCGGTGTGGTGATGAAAATATAGGCGCCAAGGTACGGCTCGGATCCGAATTTGGGCGCCCGGACGTCTCGCGCTCCCGCGGACCGTAATCGTTCTGTTAATTGCTCAGAATGCAGTGAACACAGAGTTGGTGCTGCATCGACGATTTGGCGTCAATGCGGTTGTGTATTTCTACAGACAGGGGATTCATTCATGCGCCAACTATTGTGGATGTCGGCTGCGGCCTGCGTGATCGCGACGCCCGCGCTCGCTGACCAGGCTCCGGCTGCGCCAGCAGCTCCGGCGGCGCCTGCCGCGCCAGCGCCTCCAGCGTTCTCGCTCGGAATGAATGGGCCGATCACGATCAATCCTTCACCTTATGTCGTCAAATCCGACATTCTTGGTGATGTGACGATCAACGGCGCAATTTCGGGCATTGCGCTTGGGCAGAGCCACCACATCCCAGGTGATCACAATGCCGTCGGGGATGTGACCAACGCACAGATCCTGATCGAGAAGACGGATGGCCTCGTTCAGTTCTTTGTGGACGCCGGCACCTATTCATTCCCGACCATTGGGACCGCTTACACCAAGTCGAACCACATCACGTCGTCGACCTTCGGGTCAGTGCCAATGGCCTTTATTAAGATCGCCCCGACCTCATCGTTCTCCATTCAGGTTGGAAAGCTACCGACTTTGATAGGCTCGGAATACAACTTCACCTTCGAAAATCTGAACATCGAACGTGGTCTGCTGTGGAACCAGGAAAATCTGGTGAGCCGCGGCGTGCAGGCGAACTATACGGTCGGACCTCTGGCGGTTTCGGTCTCCGTGAACGACGGCTTCTACTCGAATTCGCTCAGCTGGGTGTCGACACTGGCCACCTGGACCGTTGACAGCTCCAACATCATCGCCTTCGCGGCCGGTGGAAACACGAGGAAGGTCTATACGTCCAATTCCGCCACGTCGCCGCTGTGGAACAACTCACAAATTTACAATCTCATCTATACTCACACGGCTGGGCAGTGGACCTTTGTTCCTTATATCCAGTACACGACGGTGCCGTCGTTGCCGGGTCTCAAGACGACCTCGGGATCCACGACGGGCGCGGCCCTGTTCGTGAACTACGTGTTCCCGGCGAGCTCGAGCCTTAGTGGCTTCAGCCTTCCGACGCGCGTCGAGTACATCACCACGAAGGGTAACAAGACTTCCGGACCGAACCTCCTGTACGGGGTGGGAAGCTCCGCTTGGTCGTTCACGGTGACGCCGACCTACCAGTACAAGATCTACTTCATTCGCGGCGAAGCCAGTTATGTGTCGGCCGAGAAGGCGACGACCGGCTCGGCTTTCGGCTTGAACGGCATGGACAAGTCGCAGGTGCGCGGCCTCGTGGAAGTCGGCGCGCTGTTCTAGGACGCCAATCTGGAAAGCAATACAGCAGGCCGGATCCTCTCGGGTCCGGCCTGTTTTTTTTGTCCTCGCTCCCGGCGCGGTCGGTCAAGTTTCGCAACGCAATAACTTGATTGGCCGATGTCCGAGCCCTATGGTCCGCACGCGCGCGCCCCCGTGGGCGTCGGCGCGGTCCTCAACCACGCTTACGGCCTGATGTCGCAGAACGATTCCCTGTCCTTTCAGGACCTTATCCTGACGCTTCATGCCTATTGGAGTGCTCGAGGGTGTCTGATCCTGCAGCCGCATGACGTCGAAGTGGGGGCCGGAACCTTGCATCCGGCGACCGTCCTGCGGGCGCTCGGAAAAAAGCCGTGGCGGGCCGCTTACGTACAGCCCTCGCGGCGGCCTGGCGATGGGCGCTATGGGGAAAACCCCAACCGACTGCAGCACTATTACCAGTATCAGGTCATCCTGAAGCCCAATCCCATCAACATGCAGGCGCTTTACCTGGGATCCCTGAAGGCGATCGGTCTCGATCCAACCGTGCACGACGTACGCTTTGTCGAGGATGACTGGGAGAATCCGACCGTCGGCGCCTGGGGTTTGGGCTGGGAGGTCTGGTGTGACGGCATGGAAGTCAGCCAGTACACCTATTTTCAACAGGTCGGCGGGTTGGATGTGGATCTGGTCGCTGGAGAATTGACCTACGGTCTTGAGCGCCTCGCCATGTATGTTCAGGGCGTGGACAGCATCTATGATCTGAGATTCAACTCTGCAGGCGTGCTCTATCGGGACGTGTTCCTTGAGAACGAGCGTCAGGGTTCAGCCTTCAATTTTGAAGCGGCGGATGTTGCGACGCTGAAGCGTCAGTTCGAGGACATGGAGCAGCAGGTGCCGCGCATCCTCGCCCATACTGGCCCACAGGGGCAGCCCCTCGTCTTGCCGGCCTATGACCATGTTCTGAAGGCCAGCCATCTGTTTAATCTTATGGACGCGCGAGGCGCCATCGCGGTGGCCGAGCGGCAGAGCTACATCGGTCGCATCCGTGACCTCGCCAAGATGTGCGCGCAGAAATACGTCGAAGCCGAAGCGATCGAGGCCGGACATGGCTGAGTGGCTTCTTGAACTTTTTTCCGAGGAAATTCCTTCCCGCATGCAAGGGCAGGCGGCGGCGGATCTCGATCGTCTGGTGCGCGCGAGCCTGACGGGGGAGGGTGTCGCGTTCGCCGACATGCGGACCTATGCAGGGCCACGGCGCCTCACCCTTGTTGTAGATGGTCTAACCCTTCGGCAGCCGGATCGTTTAGAGGAACGTAAGGGGCCCAAGAGCAACGCGCCCGAAGCGGCCCTTGCCGGATTTTTGCGCTCCACAGGCCTGACACGAGATCAGCTGACGGAGCGGGACGGCGTGTTCTATGCGTCTTCTCTCATTAGTGGCCGCGAAACATCGGAAATCATTGCTGAAACCGTCGACAAGGTCGTGCGCAGTTTCCCCTGGCCGAAGTCTATGCGATGGGGCGACGGGACCTTGCGTTGGGTGCGCCCTCTGCATCGGATCGTGTGTCTTTTGGACGGCCGGATCGTTCCCTTCGAGCTTGACGGCATTGTCTCGGGGAATATGACCGAAGGCCATCGCTTCATGGGGAGCGAGGCGCCATTCGAGGTGAAGGATTTCGCCGACTATCAGGCGAAGCTTCGCGCGCACCATGTGATCCTCGATGTGACGGAGCGCCGTGAACGGATCGCTGACGGCGCACGCGCGTTGTGCGAGGCACGCGGTCTCGAACTGGTTGAAGACGCAGGCCTGCTGGAAGAAGTGGCTGGCCTTGCCGAGTGGCCGGTTCCGCTTTTGGGGGACATGAACCCGGCAGACCTTGATCTCCCGCCGGAAGTGATCCGCACCTCCATGCGGACGCACCAGAAGTATTTTGCGGTCCGAAAGCCGGGTCAGACGGGTCTGGCGCCGCATTTCGTGACAGTGGCCAATATTGATCCCCCCGATGGCGGCGCATTGGTGCTCGCCGGCAACGGAAAGGTTCTCGCCGCGCGGTTGAGCGACGCGCGCTTCTTCTGGGTCGAAGACCAGAAGATCGCGCTGGAGGATCGCCTGGAGAAGCTGAAGGGCGTGACCTTCCACGCCAAGCTTGGGACCATGTTTGAGCGGGTCCAGCGGATCGAGGCTCTGGCGCGCGAAATCGCGCCATTGGTCAGCGCCGACGCCGACCTCGCCGTTCGCGCCGCGCGTCTCGCCAAGGCCGATCTCGGGACCGGCATGGTGGGGGAGTTC
>CAIUZX010000222.1 GCA_903903715.1 uncultured Caulobacterales bacterium | reverse complement strand
GGGCGGAAACTCTCGCAACGGCTCGGAGCCTCGAACAAGGACGGCTGACATGACCCCGACGCGGTCCGACGTTCGCGAGTTTGTGGCGGGGCTTAATGCGCAGTGCTTCTGCATCAACATCGATGTCGAGGACGTCTGGGCGCAGATCGGAGCGCTGACGGACGGTCTGCTGGACGCAAGCCTCCTCGCTGAACACCGGCCCTATCTGTTCGCAAATGGTCCGGTCTTCGTGGAGGCCGAGGATGTGGCGGCGATGGAGGACGTGGTCCTGGCGATAGAGGCCGCCGCCGATCTCCCGGCCTATCAAGAGCTGGCGCTGAGCTGGGCCCCGCAGATCGCAAGAAACGATCCTGGACCAAGGGGCGCCCTGATGGGGTACGACTTCCACCTCGGTCCGGACGGCCCGCGGCTGATCGAAGTGAACACCAACGCGGGCGGCGCATTTCTGAATGCGGTTCTGGCTCAGGCGCAGATCGCCTGCTGCCCTGAGGTCGGCCAGCACGTGCGTCCGCAGGCGCTGGCGGATTTCGAGACGGCCATCTGGGAGATGATGGTGTCGGAATGGCGACTAGCTGGGCGGGACGGGGCGCCCAGGACCATCGCCATCATCGACACCGCCCCGACCGAGCAGTTCCTCTATCCTGAGTTCCTGCTCGCCCGTGCGCTGTTCGAGCGTCGCGGCGCCGAGGTCGCGATCGCAGACCCCGCCGACCTCACCTTCGAAGGCGACCAGCTGCGTCACGGAAAGACGCCGATTGATCTCGTCTACAACCGGCTCGTCGACTTTGATCTGTCGGAGGCGAGCTCCTCCGCGCTCTGCAACGCCTGGCGCGCCGGCGCCGTGGTCCTGACACCGGGCCCGCGCAATCACGCGCTTTTGGCCGACAAGCGCAACCTGACCCTGTTGTCCGACCCTGAGCGCATGGCGGCCGTCGGCCTCGACCCTAAACGGGTGGCGCATCTTGCCGCGATCCCGAGGACCGAGCTGGTCACGCCCGAGAACGCCGAACGTCTTTGGACGGATCGTCGGCGCCTCTTCTTCAAGCCTGCCGGTGGCCACGCAGGCAAGGCGGTTTACCGCGGCGACAAGATCACCAAATCCGCCTGGTCGACGGTCATCGACGCCGGAGGGTACGTGGCGCAGGACTTCGCGCCGCCGAGCGAGCGCACCGTCAGACTGCTCGACGGACCGGAGACGCGCAGAATGGACATGAGGCTCTACACCTACGCCGGTCGTCGGCTGCTGGTGGCGGCGAGGCTCTACAGCGGCCAGACCACCAACTTCCGCACCCCCGGCGGCGGCTTCGCCCCGGTGATCGTGGTCTGACGCGCGTCAAACGTCAGCACTTGCCGTTGGCGTTTTCCCACGCCCGCTTGCGTCATCGACGGGGTCAGTGAGCGCATGCTCGCCCAGACACTCCAGTGGCTAGAGCAGGACGGCATGGTCGATCGCGTAGCGTTCGACGTCGTGCCGCCGTATGTGGAATACCGCCTAACCGCCATGGGTCGGGAAGCGGCGGAGAATGTCCGTCGGCTCGCGGACTGGGTTGAGGAAGGCCTGTCGCGCATTCTCGTGGAGCGACAGAGGCGGGCCGGCCCAGGCCAATGATGTCCGGCGCGGCCTGAGTCACGAGGCGCCCTCCGCATCAAGGATCTGGCCGCAACCTTGCACAGGCCTGCGACAAAACGTCTCACACTGGGTCAACATCTGAATGGATTCGGCATTGGCCAGGATGGAAACGCTCGTCAGCATCGTCATGCCGACACTCAATGCGCAGGCGTGGGTCGTGGACACGATCGACAGTGTCCTGGCCCAGACCTATCCGCAT
>CAIUZX010000221.1 GCA_903903715.1 uncultured Caulobacterales bacterium | reverse complement strand
GGGTCATGTAGCCGCCATAGGACCAGCCGGTGACGCCGATCCGTTTGGGATCAACAAAGCTCTGCGCCTGCAGGAAGCGCAGGCCCGCAATCTGGTCGCGCACCTCCGGCCCGCCCATGTTGCGTGAAATCGGCGCCTCGAAGGCGAGGCCTCTGTTGGTGGCGCCGCGATTGTCCATCTGGAACACGACGAAGCCCGCCTCCAGATAGAGACGCTCCGTCGGGCTGCGCCAGGCCGTACTCACCTGCTGCGCACCCGGCCCGCCATAGACCTCGACGATCACCGGATAGCGGCGGGTGGGGTCGAAATTCGTCGGCTTCAGAAGGAGGTAGTCCAGCTTCTGCCCGTCTTCCGCCGTCAGCTGACCGAACTCAGGTCTCGGCAGACCGGCGAGATACGGGAAGTAGGGGTGGCTGGCGTCCAGCCGGTTCTCCACGATCCACCGGCGGCGCGCGCCGTCGACGCCAAAGAGGGCTGATCGGGGCGGAGTGTCGTAGCGGGAGAAGGACCCGACATAGGCGGTCGCGGTCTTGTTCATCTTGATCGTCCACCAACCGTCGTCTGACGTGAGGCGCTTCAGCGCGCCGCCGGTGCGGTAGTTGACGGCGTAGAGATGCCGCTGCAGCGCGCCGTCCTTCGACGCCACCACATAGGCGAGGTGCTTCTGCTCATCGACGCCGACGAGGCCGGGATCGCGCTCATGCCCGGCCAGCGGAAAGGCGCCGGAGGTCACGGCGCGCACTAGCTTGCCCGCGGCGTCGTAGAGATAGAGGTGGCGATAGCCCGTGCGCTCCGAACTCCACAGGAACCCGCCGTCCTTGAGGGGCGTGAAGTCGGCGTTGAGGTTGATCCACGGCTTTTGATGCTCGGTGATCAGCACCTTACCCTGACCCGTGGCGGGGTCCACGGCGAGCAGCTCCAGCGTCTGCTGGTCGCGGCTCTCGCGCTGGACGTAGAGGGTCTTGCCGTCCTTAGACCAGTTGACGCGGGCGAGGTAGATGTCTGTGTTGGGTCCAAGGTCGACCTTGACCGCCGCGCCGCCGGACAGGCGCTGGACGTAGAGCTCGACAATCGCGTTGGGGCGACCGGCTCTGGGATAGCGCTGGCTGATGACGGTCGAGCCTTCCGCGCCGATGTCGATGCGGGGGATGATGTCGACCTTGCCTTCATCGACCTTTGTATAAGCGATGGCGTCGTCCTTGGGACTCCACCAATAGCCGGTGTCGCGGCCCATCTCTTCCTGGGCGACGAACTCGGCGGTTCCGAAAGAGACCGCATCGTGCGCGGCGGGGGAGATCGCTTTCGGCGCGCCCTCCGTCAGCGGCGCGGCGTAGAGCACGCCATTGCGGACGAAGCTGAGATAGCCGCCAGAGGGCGAGACCTTGGCGTCGGTGGCGTCGCCGCCCTCCGGTCCCCGCGCGATGCGCTTGGCGACAGAGCCGGTCTTCGGGTCGGCGATGTAGAGCTCCCCCGACACCGGGACGATGATGCTGGCGCCCTGATCGTCCCAGGCGTATTCGACCACGCCATGCTCGCGGATGCGCTGGCGTTCGCGGCGGGCGAGTTCGGCTTCGCTGAGCGTCGCGCCCTTCACCTCCAGCGCGGCGGCGTCGACCAGCCGCTTTGGCGCGCCCGATCCGTCCGTCGGAACGGCCCAGAGGTCGAGGGCTGTCTGGTCTTCTGTCTTGGCCTGCAGATAGGTGACGAGCTTGCCGTCCGGAGACAGGGCGACACCCCGCGCCACCGGTCCGGACAGGTCCGGATCGGCGAACACGCGCTCTGGCGTATAGGCGGCGGGGGCGGCGCTAGACAGGGCCGGAAGCGCGAGGAAAAGCCCCGCACATAAGATGACGGTCAGGGCTTTCATGACCATTCCCTCTTTGGGGCGCTCCGGCG
>CAIUZX010000220.1 GCA_903903715.1 uncultured Caulobacterales bacterium | reverse complement strand
GCTCCGGCACGGGCAGGAACCGGATTCGTCCCGGCGGAATGCAGCTAAACCGTTATGCCGCGACCCGCGCTATCTCGGATTTGTGACGCCTGAGGATCAAATCTCGCCCGGTCAGGCGCGGTAGCGGTCGAACGCGTCGCCCAGGGCCTCGCGAAGGGGTGTAAGCCAGACGTCGTAAGGCTTCCACTGGTCGAGGCCGTCGCGGAAAATAGGCTGCCTGACCTGTTCGGAGCTCGGGGTGCGCACGCTCCGCGCGGTCTGGTGGAAGTCGACGCAGGCCTGTTCGAACTGCAGTCCGCAATGGTCGAGGATCCGGCGCACCTGGCGTTCCAGATCATCCACCACATCCTCATGCTGGACCCGGAGGATCCGGCCCGGCAGCACCGCGTCCCAATGCGCCATTAGGTCGAGATAAGTCCGGTAGTACCGGGCGATATCCTCGATGCTGTAGGTGAACTCCTGCCCCTGGGCGAACAACTGCTTGAGATTGCTGAAGCAGCAGGACATCGGGTCGCGCCGCGCGTCGATGACCTTTGCGTTGGGAAGGATCAAGTGGATCAGGCCGATATGCCGGAAGTTGTTCGGCATCTTATCGATGAAATAGGCCTTGCCGGTACGGTAGATGCGGGTCTCGGAAAGATAGGTCGCACCCAGGACGCCGAAGTGCTCCGACGGGACGCTCTCCAGCACGCCCGGATAGCGTGGATGGTCAAGGTCAGGCTCCCGCCCCTGAAAATCATGCACGAACCGCTGGATGTTGGATAGCTCGTGCGTCCCCTCGACCTCGGAGTGGGAGGCGAGGATCTGCTCGATCAGCGTGGAGCCGGACCGCGGCAGGCCGACGACGAAGATCGGGTCAGGGTTTTTGTCCCCCACCCCCGGCCGCGTGGCGAAGAAGGCGCGCGTCATCACGCGGGTCTGCTCGGCGGTGTTGGTCTCCAGGATCTCCGGCCGATAGCGGCTTTCTGACCGCTTCAGCGCGTTGCCGCGCTCATAATGGCGCCAAGACGCGGCGTGCTCGCCACGGTCCTCGTAGGCTTTGCCCAGCGCAAAATTCAGGTGATAGCGGTCGACGAGGCTGGTGGTCGACGCAGCCTCGTTCTCCAACATCCCCACGATCTCCGCGTCGGTGAACCGGTAGCGCTTAAGGTTCGCAAGGCTCCAGTACGCGTCACCGAAATCAGGGCGAGCCATGAACGCCGCGCGGTAGCAATCGATGGCCTCCGCCGTCTGCCCGACTGTCTTCAGTGCATGGCCAAGCCACAGCGGTACGTCCCAGGACGCTGGCGCGTCCGACCACATGCCGCGATAGATCTCGATCGCCTTGTCGTTCTGCCCGAGCCCGACCGCCGCCGTCGCCGCCTGGGTGCGATAATCGAAATTCTGAGGGTCGAGGGCCAGCAGCTGGTCAATCTGGATCTGCGCATCAAGGTGCCGCTGCCGCTTGATCAGCGTCTCGGCATAGTCGTAGCGGGCGAGGCGAAAGTCCGGCGCGATCTCCAGCACCGCCTCCAGCAGGGTCTCGGCGTCGTCGAGCGCGTCGTGGATCAGCCCGATGCGGGCCAAGAGGCGCATAGCGTCGGGATGGTTCCCGGCCTTCAGCAGGAAGGTGCGGATCATCTGCTCCGCCGCTCCGATCACGCCGTCATGGAACAGCGCCGTCGCCTGAACGATCTCGGGCGGCAAGGCCTGCAACGCCTCGACGTGACCCGCAGCGAGGGCCGCATTCGCCTCATCCCCTTGCATGCGATATAGGCCGACGAGCATCCGCCAGCTCATCGGCAGGGCGGGATTGATGTTCACCGCCCGTAGCAGATTGTCGATGGCGGGCGCGGCCGCCTTCAGGCCGACGTGGCAGAGGCCGCGCTCCTGAAACTGGCGGCTGAACAGGGGTTGCAGCCGCGCCAGTTCATCCAGGGTCGACAGCGCTTCGTCGATCCTACCCACGCAACGCAAGCTTGTCGCCCGGGCGAGCAGAAGGTCCCGGTTTTCCGGCGCCTCCGCCAGCAAAACCTCGGCCAGAGACGACGCCTCTTCGTGTCGCCCCTCCGACTGGAAGCGGCGGATGCGGTTCACCTCAATCTCCAGGGATGATGTCGGCGGGGAAGCGAGATCTGTAGGCATGCACTGAACCATAAAACGAAAAGCGGGCGGACCGAAGGGCCCACCCGCTTCCGATAGAGTGAGATCAGACGAAGCTTAGAAGCTCTCGGTGATCTTGACGCCGATCACGCGCGGACGCAGCGGCACCTGAGCCTTGATGAACTGGGCCGAGGTGGTGAAGGTCGAAGCGTGGGAGTCTAGAAGGTTCGAACCGACAATCTGGAACGTCCAGTTATCCTTGGACGCGCCGATCGCGCCGCCGAGCGTCGCGTACGGAGCGATCCGATATCGCAGCTGGGTGGTGCTCGGAACCGGGTTCTGAGAGGCGTCCAGCCCTGACGGATAGTTGGCCGGCTGGTTGTACATGTGGCTCGTGTAGGACCCGTCGAGGCTCGCGAAAGCCTTGTAGTCCGCCACGTTCCAGTCGTAACGCGCACGCAGTTCCGCCTGAAGCTGCGGCGAGAAGGCCGAGATGCCGCCCTTGACGCCGAATGGATTGACGAAGGGCTTGCCCTTGATCTCAGTGATGCAGGCGCCGGCCGCGGCGCGGCTGGTGTCTGTGGTCGTCGCCGAAAGGTTGGCGACCAGGCAGGGCGAGTTGGACTGACGGTTCTCGTTGTAGGTCGCCGATCCCATCAGAGTCAGGCCTTCGAACGGGCGAGCCGTGAACTGCGCTTCAACGCCCTTGATTGTGTAGTTGGGGCCGTTGACCAGGAAGGTCGTGTTGCCGAGGCAGCAAGGCTGATAAAGCGCGAGCTGAACGTGGGTCCACTCCATATAGTAGGCCGATACGTTGAACTGCAGGCGACGCTCGAACATCGAGGTCTTGAAACCAACTTCATGGTTGGTCAGGTCGTCCGGCGAATAACCGATCGGGGTCTTGAACTGGGCGACGCCGGTCGAGTCCTTCGCCACCGAGCGGGCGCTGCGGCTGAAGCCGCCCGGACGGAAGCCTTCGGAATAGGTGTAGTACACCATGGTGGAGGCGTTCGGCTTCCACTGGATGCCGGCTTTGCTCTTGAAGCCGGAGTAGTTCACCTTGTCGTTGTCAGCGTCGATATTGTGGTTCAGACCGCAAAGGTTGGCCGCCGCGTTGGCGATGCCCTTCGCGGTGCTGTCGACGAAGCACGAACCGCCGGTCGAGTAGACCGAGCCGTTTTCGTATTCGTCATAGCTATAGTGGCGGGTGCCGACATTGATCGTCAGCACGTTCGGGATGATGTCGTAATCAACCTGGCCGAAGAAGGCGAGCTGGTCATAGCCGCGCTCGACCACTTCACCGAAGCCGGTGTTGTCGGGACGGAAGCCCGGCTGCTTCGCCGTCGAGCCCGGATAGGTCTGGACGTTCAGGAAGCAGGGCGCGCCGCCAGCGAGGGCGTTGGCCTTGTTGGAGCCCTGATCGCACGGCGGGACCGTAACGTAGTTGAAGTCCATCAGGTCGTAGACGCGGTACTGCTCGTGGAACACGCCACCCACGCCGCGCAGGCGCCAGTCCGACGGGGTCGAGATGCGGAACTCGTTCGTCAGGTGCGTGTTGCGGACCTTGTCGTGCCAGCTGGTGATCGGCGAGTAGCAGCGGAGCGGACCGTTGCCCAGCAGACCGGCCGTGCCGCCGGTGCACGCATAGTATTGACCGTAAGCTGTACGCGAGTAGTTCGTGTAATCGTTCTGTTGAACAATGTGACGGTCCGTGAAGGCGCCGGTATAGATCACGTTGAAGTCACGGATCTTGCCGTTCACCGTCCAGGACGTATTCTCATAGTTGTCCTTGTAGTAGGTCGGGACGAACGAGGTCACCTCCAGCGGGTTCAGCTTCTGCTGGTCCGAGCCGAGGGGGAACTGGGTGGACAGGCCCTCAGCGTCGAGGTTGTGCACGCTTTCGGTGATCAGCACGTCCCAGTTCGGCGCGACATCCCACAGCAGCGCGAGGCGGGCGCCGTCGCGGGTGACGGGGTTCT
>CAIUZX010000219.1 GCA_903903715.1 uncultured Caulobacterales bacterium | reverse complement strand
GGTTACGTGTACGACCCCGATACGGCGGAGGGCTTTTCGGGCCAGTCCTACTTCCCGGACGGCATGGCCCGTCGGCGGTTCTACAAGCCCAAGGGGGAGGGGACGGAGGCGCGGATCCTGGAGCGGCTGGAGCGGTGGGAGCGCCTGCGCGCCGAAAAGGGCGGCGCATGAGCCTGAAGCCCCCGCCCACCGAGGCGGACTGCGCCTTTGTTCGCAGCCTTGTCATCTTCGAAGACGAGCACATCATCGCCCTGAACAAGCCTGCCGGCCTCTCCAGCCAGGGCGCGCGAGGCGCCATCCTGTCGCTGGAGGACCTCTTGGCCGCGTTCGCAAGGTCAAACGGCAAGCGCCCGCACCTTGTCCACCGCCTCGACCGGGACACGTCCGGCGTGATCTTGGCGGCCAAGACCAAGCCCGCCGCGGCGTTCCTCGGCAAGCGCATCGCCGAGCGGAAGGTCAAGAAGTCCTACCTCGCCATCGTTGCGCCGGGCGCGCCCGAGCCGCCGAAGGGTGAGGTTGCGCTTGCCCTCCGCCGGGTGGATCAGGGACGGGAAGTGTTCATGAGCGTCTGCCCGGACGATCATCCGGCGGCGGAGCTGGCCCTGACCCGCTACCAGACCCTGTCGGCCTCGTCCCTCGGCGCATTGCTGGCGGTCTCGCCGCATACGGGGCGCATGCATCAGATCCGGGCGCACCTGTCGCACATCGGGCGGCCCATTGTGGGAGACGCGCGCTATGGCGGCGCGCTGGTTCTGGGTGGGACCGCGGCCCCGCGCCTGATGCTGCACGCTTCACGCCTGATCTTTCCCCATCCCGGCGGCGGGGAGCGCAAGCTGGAGGTCGATCCTCCGGAGGATTTTGCAGGGATCGCCAAGGTCGCCGGTCTTGATATAAGTCCCCGATGAACCCGATTGTTCTTGTCTTTTTCGGCGGAGGGACCGGCGCTGTCGCCCGGTATCTGTTCGGCTCGGTCTTCGGACGGTTGACCGGACACGCCTGGCCGTGGGCGGCGACGTGGGCGATCAATGTGCTGGGTTCGATGGCCATGGGCGTGCTGATCGGCGCGCTCGCCCTCAAGGGCGGTGGAGACCAGGAGCGCTGGCGCCTGTTGCTCGGCGTCGGCGTGCTGGGGGGCTTCACCACCTTCTCCGCCTTCTCCCTCGACGCCGTTTTGTTGTTGCAGAAAAAGGCCTACGGGATCGCCGCACTCTATGTGGCGGGCTCGGTGGGCCTGAGTCTCGCTGGCGTGGTGCTGGGCCTTGCGCTCGCCCGAAGGTGGCTGGGATGAGCGAGGGCGAGGTCCGCGAGGTTCGTTCGCTCTATGTGGGGGCGGGAGAGGACGGGGTCCGTCTCGACCGCTGGTTCAAGCGACGTTGGCCCCATCTCAATCACATCCAGATCCAGAAGCTGGTCCGCTCGGGCCAGATCCGCGTCGACGGGGCGAGGGCCAAGGCCGACACCCGCCTGGCCGCCGGCCAGCAGGTGCGCGTGCCGCCCCTGCCCACCGCGCCGCCCGCCGAGGAGAAGGCCAAGCTCTCCGGGCGAGACATCGCCTACGCTCACTCCCTGTTGCTTTATGAAGATGATGAGGTGCTTGCGCTGAACAAGCCCTCAGGGCTGGCGGTGCAGGGGGGCACCAAGACCT
>CAIUZX010000218.1 GCA_903903715.1 uncultured Caulobacterales bacterium | reverse complement strand
TAGAACATGAAGGCGGGTCCCGACCAGGCGAGCCATCCGGCGAGATAGCCGCCGCCAGGATCGAGCGCGATCACCGCATAGGCGACCCACGTCAGCCACTCGAAGAAATAGTTGGGATGACGCGACAGAGCCCACAATCCCGTCCGGCACACCTTGCCCCGGTTGGTCTTGTCCGCCTTGAAACGGCTCAGCTGCCCGTCCGCCGCCGCCTCCCCCAGCACCGCCGTCAGGAACAGACCTGCGCCCACGAGGTCGATCAGGCGAAGCCCGCTCGCCGGATTGTGCGCGGCCAGCGCGACGGTCAGGATCAGGAAACCGCCCGCCGCGGCCTGGATTTGCAGGAAGACGAACATTTCCCACTGAAAGCGCGGGCCGTGCTGGCGACGGAGCGTGGCGTAGCGTGCGTCCTCCGCCGCGCCAATGGTCCGGCTGGCGATATGGCCGCCGAGGCGGATGGACCAGAGCCCGACGAGGGCGGCGACCAGCATCTGACGCACGCTGGGGGCCGCCATCTGTCCCACCGGGGCCAGCGCCGCCGCGGCGCCGACCAGGCCCACCGCATAGCTCCAGAACACGTCTGTCCAGCCGCCGTTGGCGCGCGCCCGCTGATACGCCCAGCCGATCAGCATGGCGACCGACATGGCGCCGAAGATCGCAGTCAGGAGGCTCAAGGGCGACATCAAAGGGTCCGGGTTGACGGGCTGGTGCGCAAGCTACGACCATGATGAAACGACGGATGCATGCAAGACCCATTTGCGCAGCTCGACATCCATGCCACAGGGCGGAGCGTACCTGGCCACCGTGACAGATCGCCAACTTCGCCGCTCAAGGAGACCCGATGCCCCACGACTGCGCCGCCCTAACCACCATCGCCGTGATCGGGTCAGGCGTTTCGGGCCTGTCCGCCGCCTGGCTCGCCTCGAAAGCGGCGAAGGTGACGCTTTACGAACAGGACGCGCGGATCGGCGGGCACGCCCACACGGTCAACCCGATGGGGGACACCGACGTCGACACCGGCTTCATCGTCTATAACGAGGTGAACTATCCGAACCTCGTCGCCCTGTTCGACCATCTCAAGGTCGCGACGAAGGAGACGGACATGTCCTTCGCCGTCAGCATGAGCGGCGGGCGCATCGAATATGGCGGCGTGGGGGCGGCGCCCCTGATCGGCCGGGTCAGCAACCTCGTGCGACCAAGGTTCTGGACGATGATGCGCGACCTCCTGCGTTTCTACCGTGAGGCCCCGGCGGACGCGCAGGCCTGTGAGGCGCCGCTGATCTCCCTCGATGAGTACCTCTCGACGCGCGGCTATTCAGAGGCCTTCCTCAACGACCACCTCCTGCCGCAGGCGGCCGCCATCTGGTCGGCGCCGACGTCCGAGATCCGGGCGTTTCCCGCCGCGACCTTCATCCGCTTCTTCACCAATCACGGGCTCCTGAAGCTGACGGGGCGCCCCATCTGGCGGACGGTGGACGGCGGCTCGAAGGCCTATGTCGCCAAGCTTCTGGCTGATTTTTCCGGCGAGGTGAAACAGGGCGTCGGCGCGGTGTCGGTCAAACGGCTGAAGGGCGGCGGGGTCGAGGTCACGGACGCTGGCGGAGAGACGACGCGCTTCGACAAGGTGATCTTCGCCACCCACGGCGATCAGGCCCTGAAGCTGCTCGCCGATCCCAGCGCGGAGGAAACGAAGCTGTTGTCCGCCTTCCGCTACAGCCGCAACACCGCGGTGCTGCACGCCGACCGCGCCCTGATGCCCAAGCGCAAGATCACCTGGTCAGCGTGGAACTTCATCGGCGACGGCGGCGAAGGCGACGCCCGGCGGCTGTGCGTGACCTACTGGATGAACCTGCTGCAGCGCCTGCCCGGGCAGCGGCAGTACTTCCTGACCCTCAACCCGATCTTCCCCCCCGCCCCCTCAAGCGTGATGCACGAGCAGGTCTATGAGCACCCGATCTTCGACGGCCCCGCCATCGAGGCGCAGCGCGAGGTCTGGCGGCTGCAGGGGATGCGCGGGACCTATTATTGCGGCGCGCATCTCGGCTCCGGCTTCCACGAGGAC